>CAZHIL010000269.1:0-6462 GCA_964532985.1 uncultured Albidovulum sp.
CAATAGTGCCCACGACGTTGCAGTTGCACAGAATTCGCTGTCGGGATTGGTCCAAGTGCCCTTGGGCAATTTCAATTGCGTTGCCAGCCAAGCACCATCATTGACCAGACCTTCGAAATTCATATGCTGGGTAAGGGTAACGAACATGCCGCCATCCATACCGGCCGGGGTGCAGTTCATGGAGTGGTAACCCCAGGGTTGTGCCCCCTCAAAATCCACTACAATCTTGCCATCCAGTGTGATGTCCATCTTCAACGGGATCGAATAGAGCCAATCAGGGTCTCCAAGCGGTTGAAAACCTGGTTTGCCCTTGGTGACATGGCCATAAAAGGTGTTGGATCGGTAGGTACCCGGCACGGTAAGTTGCCTTACCCTAGCCAGTTGGGTACGTCTACCTTCCTCGATAAACTCCTTGGAAATCTTCTTGTAGAAATCCACACCCACCTCTTCGATCAATTCCAATACCCTGTCCCGCATCGAGAAACAGGCTGCAACCTTGGCCTGTTCATCCAGAATCCAATAAATGGGCATTCTGAGATTGCGCTCGCATCGAATGACATAATCCCGCCGAATCTTGTCATTGAGGCCAATCTTTTCGGCGCAGATGAACAACCCCTCGCCGAATCGCTCCTGAGCCAGAGCTACATCGCCACCTGGCGTTATACCGCCTGCTTCAAGCTCATGGCAAACTGCTCCCGCCCATCCAACTAGCTCATCCTCATGGAAAATGGGTACAACATCCATGACATCCGGAACCTGGACGGTTCCAATGAAAGCGTCATTATTGGCGAAAATATCACCCGGATTTATTCCAGGATCATGCTCGTAGTCATTTTTGATCATCCACTTGATGAACCTGCTCATCGTATGGACATGAACCATTATCCCATTGGAGATGGCAACCGCATCTCCTTCCGGGGTGTAAATGGCAGCAACCATTTCACCAACCTCCCGTACTCCGGGAGATGCCGAAATACGACGGGCTATTTCCCTTGCTGAAACACAACCAGCCCGCAATTTCATGTGGATTGTTTCAAATTTCAGGGGATCCATATCCCTGCATCCCAAGGTTGTTATACCATCATAACATCCGGTCTCGGCCAACAGTGCCTCACTTTCCTCCAGACGTTTTCGCAGGCCGGCAGTCATGGAATTGGTCTCAGTCATAAATCAACCTTCATTCTTGATGCCGATAATGGAGCATGGACCATTCATCCATGAATACTTCATCTCCCGGATGAATGACAAGTGTTGTTGCAGGATGCTCGATAATTGCAGGCCCCTTGATTTCATTCCCGGGTAGAATTTCATCCATTTCCCAAAGCTGGGTCTTTTCCCACTTGCTATTGAAGTAAACTTCTCGATGCCCCTTGTAAGCTCGTTCTTCGGGTTTGGATTTACCCAATTTTGATTTCTTGAGGCGAGGCTTGATTTTTTCTACCGAAGCAATCATTCCCATTTCCATCACCGAAACACTGGTTTGTCCATAATCTGATACACTACGGTTGATGTTCTTGTAGATATTTCTAAAGGTCGCAATAACACGATTGAGTTCATTTGCACTATTGATTGTATCAATCGGTGAATAAACTTCCACATCTTCAAGTTGACCCGTATAGCGCATGAGCAGAAAGGGTTGAAAACCAATCTGGTCAGCTGTATGACCCTCGGAAACCATTTGTTCCAGCGCCCTGTTTTTCAAATCGCCCCATATATTGTTGATGGTCAGAACCGTTTCCTGTAGCTCGATGAATGGAGCATTTAGGGGGATATCCAAATGTACGGATCGGCTGAATCGTTTTTGAAAATCAGCGGTTGTACATCCGAAGGCCGAAAACGCCGCCGCAAATTGAAATGTGATAATGTCCTTGAAACCAATTCCCCGGCTGTAACCTCCCAGATGAAGTGGTCCTGAGCCACCGTATGACAGCAGGGTATATTCCGATGGATGTATACCCTGTGCCGAAAGCATTCTTCGAAGAGCCACACCAGCCTCCGAATCCAACATGTTAATCATGCCCTCGGCTACATCGTAAACATTATCCACACCGAGAACATCCGCACAGGTTTCCTTGAACTTTTCATAGGCTAAATCAACATTCAATTTAACTTTTCCACCCAGAAAATAATCCGGGTTCAACCTTCCCAGAATGGCATTGCAATCGCAAATGGTCGGAACAAGATTTCCCTTGTCAAAACAGATTGGTCCAGGTTCGGAACCTGCACTTTCGGGACCCAAACTCACCTTTTTGGTCAGGGGATCAACCTTGACATGCATCCCGGCACCAGCCCCAATGGTATCCATGGCTATCAGTGGCAGGTTTAGTTTGAATCTGCCGATCAGTGGTTCCTGATCAATCCTGATTTGTCCCTTTGAAATTATTCCCATGTCAAAGCTGGTTCCGCCCAAATCCGAAACCACAAGGGAATCATTTTCGATTATCTGGCTTATGTACCTAGCACCAAGAACGCCACCAATGGGACCTGATACCATTGTTTCATGGAGATTCGGGTGATTGATTGAAGTCAGTCCTCCAAAGGATTGAAGGGTTTGCACACCATATCTATAGCCATTTTCCCTGGCTACCTTCTCAATACTCTTCAGTTGTTTTCTTCCCCCGCCCGTTGCATAGGCCTCAATCAAAAGTGAATTCAACCTCGATTGCTCCCTTATTACCGGTCTGACCTGATGACTGCACAGCAATTCCGTTTTGGCCTTACGCCGTGAAAGAATGGTTCTGGCTATCCCTTCTGCCAGAATTTCATGGGCTGGATTGACCTGGGAAAAAAGGAAGCAGATACAGATAACTTCCACTTCCTTGTCTAGCAATGTATTGACAGCCTGCTCAACCTCGTGTTCATATAAGGGAATGATCTCATCTCCCATATGATCCATTCGTCCCGTGACTCCATGGGTATTTCGGCGGGTAGCCAAAGGGGGAGGATGGTGATGGGTAACAGCATGCAGCCGGTCTGCATAAGAATAATCTCCCCATGATTGAAGGCCTCGTCCCATGAGGACCATATCCTCGATACCCTTATTGGTAATAAGGCCAATATTGCGCCCTGTCCGCGAAAGGAGTACATTCAACATCCCGGTACCGGTGTAAAGCACAACCTCTACACTGGCAAACATGTCCTCGATTGCCATTCCCCGGTAGTCAGAAGCTTCGATTGCCGATTCAAGAAACCCTATGGATTCGAGTTGTGGAGTTGTTGCTGCCTTACCTATGGTGAACGTTCCGAATTCATCCACCAAAATGGTATCTGTCATCGTGCCACCGGCATCAATTCCTGCCACAACTGGTCTAGGCGTCTTCATTTCCCGTTACAATAATCTAAAATTGGGTTTGTACAAAACTGGATTCCATGTTTTGTTTGGCAGAGGGATTAATTAACTTTTTCAATTTTTGAAAGAGTTTTTTGAACTATTTACTTGTTCTACTTATATACGCACGCATCATGCGGTCTGCTGACATAGCAATAAGTGCCATACCCAACCCGGCTACTATTCCACCACCTGCATCCACCTTACTCAAGGCCAAATAAATTTGTTGCCCCAATCCTGTAGTTCCAACCAAGGCAGCTATTACCAACATGTTGAGTCCAAATAGCGTTGTCTGATTGATCCCCACCAAAATCTGGGGAAGAGCAAGTTTCAGCTTGATTTGCCAAAATATCTGGGCCGGGGTACATCCGCTTGTTATTCCGGCTTCAATCGCGGTTGGGGAAACAGTCCTGAGCCCCTGCTCGGTATATCTTATCATTGGAACTATGGCATAGGCGATGATCGCCAACAAAGCAGTAAAATCTCCTACCCTGAAGAACATGACGGCAGGAATGAGCAACACAAATTGGGGCAAGGTCTGCAAGGTATCATTAATTGGTCGGATTATGGCTGAAACCCTTTCTGATGTTGAAGCCCAAATACCCATCAAACCACCCAAAATAATACAGATGGCAACAGCCACGGAACAAAGATATATTGAAACAAGTGCAGGTACCCAAATTCCGGATATCATCAGGAAAATCAGGGAGCCAGTAACAAACAGGGTTACCTTTGATCCACCCAGAGAAAATGCGAAGAGAGGTAATACAGCCAGGTAAACTACCCAGGATACTCCTGTTATGCCAAAATAAAGAATGCCGGCGATAAGGGGAATGGCAACAGCTATTTTCCAGTGTCGAAAATAAAGGGCAATTGCTGCTCCCATAAAAATTATAAACCAGTATATTCCTATAATCGTGGGAGTAAGTGCAAAACCCCAGGTAATTGGGAATATTGATCTGGTGAACCCCAGCTTGACTGGTAGAAGCACAAAATATTGCATTTGGTTTTTCGAGGTTTCCAGAAAATCACCAAAATTAGCGATTATATTGAATACTAGTGTATTCATCGCATCGGCCGGATAAAATTCAAGGGATTTTGGCCAAATCCTGAGTGGTTCAATGAACATGGCCAGAATATAGGATATGACTGAAATTCCGATAAAACCGACAATGAATTGCTTGATCCTTAACCCTGTGTGGCTCTCGGTTGGAAGTTGTCGTTTTGCATAGGAAAGCGTAATCCTGTCCAAAATTATGGCCAGGCAAACAATCACCATGCCAGCCAGTATGCTCTGGCCAAATTGAGCCTTTCTCAATCGTCCCAGAACCTCCCAACCAATATCCTCAAAACCCCCTATGATGGCTGCAATAATGACCATACCCAAGGCCGCCATAGTTGTTTGGTTTACTCCAATCAACATCTGTGGAAAGGCGGTTGGAACCTCGACCCACCAAAATCTTTGCCTTGGAGTACATCCGGACATAGTACCCGATTCCCTGACCTCAGGGGGAACTCGATTCAGCCCCAAGATCGTATTACGAACCATGGGAGGAGTTGCAAAGATTACACTGGCGATCAGTCCGACTACTGGTCCAAACCCGAAAAGTAACAATATCGGGATAAGATAGGCAAAGGCCGGTATCGTCTGCATGAAGTCAAGCGCTGTTTGGATGACCGCATTGGCTTTTGGTGACTTATGGCCCCAGACCCCTAGGGTAAAACCCAAAAGTACGGCTAGGGGAATACAAATTATGACGAGGGAAAGTGTGTTTATACCCTCGTACCAATAGCCAACAATGACGATATAGAGAAGAAGGACAAGGGTAAGTATTCCGGTTCTTCTACCGCCTCCTTGCCAAGCGATGAATGTTGCTAGCGAAGCAAAGGTCAGCCAGGGAAGCCATTCTAAAAAACCCTGAACTCCCCTCATAGGCCACTCTAGAACACGGCTGATAAACCTGAACAACCATTTGAACAGATCAACGAAGCCAAACATGATCCAATCCAGAAATCCGGCTATTGGTACATGTAATGATTCGGGAAATTCAAACAACCACTTGAGATCACTGCCAAGGGTCATTACCAGAGCAGAAAAGACGAGAACCCCACCCCACAGAATTGGCAATATATTCTTTTCTGTTAACACCTTACCTTATACAGCCGAAAAAACCTCGTAAGGATTTGTTCAGCCAACCTTCTTCTCGTCCCGATACAGTGCTCTGATTATGCTTACAGGTGTCAAGACACCATGACATTCACCTGATTCATTGACAATTTGAACTTCCTCGGTTTTGCCATCAAACAAGCGCATGACCTCTTCAAGAAGGGTATCAGGTTTGACCGAGGGCCGATCCATATCTTTGCCACCCGGCGGTTCCATGATGGATTGGGCCTCAATGATTTTCCATAGGGGAACCTCACTGGTGAATTTTCTCACATAGTCATCAGCCGGGGCAAGCACGATCTCACTAGGTGTTCCAATTTGAACAACCTGCCCATCCTTCATGATGCAAATGGTGTCAGCCAATCGTAACGCCTCATGGAAATCATGCGTCACAAAAACAATGGTTTTATTCAACTGCTTTTGCAATCGCAGAAATTCATCCTGCATTTGTGTCCGGATCAAAGGATCCAAGGCAGAAAACGGCTCGTCAAGGAACCATACTTCTGGTTCTGCGGCCAATGACCTAGCAATTCCCACCCTTTGTTGCTGCCCGCCGGACAATTGATGTGGATAAGAGTTTTCACGCCCTTCAAGCCCCACGAGATCAATCATTTCATTGGCCCTGGCCAACCTTTCATTTTTGGATATGCCTTGTGCCTTAAGAGGAAAGGCAACATTCTCCAGGACATTGAGATGAGGAAGGAGGCCAAAATTCTGGAACACCATTCCCATTTTATGACGCCTGATCTCAATCATGTCCTTTGAACTCTGATTCAAAAGATCCAAACCATCCAGTTCCACTTTGCCAAAACTTGGTTCAACCAGTCGTGACAAACATCTCAAAACAGTAGACTTACCTGATCCAGAGAGCCCCATTATGATAAATATTGACCCGGTAGGGATGTCGAATTTCACATCACCGCAGGCAATGATACTTCCATTTTCTGTCAGATGCTGAAATTTTTCC
>CAZHIL010000270.1:0-8172 GCA_964532985.1 uncultured Albidovulum sp.
CTGGAATTGGCTCCAGCAGTAATTGTTGCTCCCCTGGATTTCTTGAGACTGCCCCTGATTGCGGTAATTGGAATGCTGTTCTACGGAGAAATCATCGACATTTTCATAATTTACGGGGCAATCCTGATAGTCTGTGCCAATTATGCAAATGTTCATTGGGAGAACAAACAGCAAAAACGAATGCTCGTATCCAATAAGAAATAGCATCAGGCACAAGTATTTTCCCGTTGGATTGCAGTGGTTTTTCTCGGGCTTAGTGGGGAATCAGATTTGGTACGATGGTTACGACTTCAGGGAAAAGACTCAATAGCCCCAAACCGATCACCTGAATGATGACGAAGGGAACTACTCCGCGATAAATGTGCTTGGTCGTGACTTCCGGTGGAGAAACACCTCTCAGGTAAAAGAGGGCAAACCCGAATGGTGGTGTCAGGAAAGAGGTTTGGAGATTTACGGCAATCATGATTGTAACCCATTTCGGGTCCAATGTTCCTCCATAAATAACAGGTCCGACAATTGGTATGACGATATAGATGATTTCAAGAAAATCCAGTACAAAACCCAAAACGAAAAGAACGATCATTACGATCACAAATTCGACCCATTCCCTTTCGAAGCTTCGTAGAAACTCCTGGATATAGTGCTCGCCTCCAAACGAGATGACTACCAAATTCAACAATTGGGAACCGATCAGGATCGTAAATACCATGGAGGTGACTTTGGCTGTTTCCCTTACAACAGGTGAGAGAACCTTGGTCTTTAGTAATGTCCAACAGGCGTACAACAATCCCAGAATGCAGACATGATACATGGCTAGGGCGGTAAATATGGCAATCCATTCCTCCACAAGAATGACTTCTTTACCTGTTCGCAAATCAAAATTGATACCGATAAGGATCATGATGACCATTGCAAAACTGGATATCAGAATGATACGCCCGGACTTGTTTTGATCATGGAGTTTTCGATATGCGGCAAGCATGATTGCACCACCTGCGCCAAGAGCAGCAGCAGGAGTTGGATTTGTTATTCCACCGAGAATCGAACCCAAAACGGCAACAATCAGGATGAGCGGGGGGAAGACGACCCTAAGCAATTCATTTTTGCCAAGGGTTGTGAGGGCATGCCCGCATCCGTAAACGACTAGGGCCAGTGGAATGACAAGGTATACAACTGTCAAACCAGGTGAGGTAGTTGGACTTATCATTAATATATCAATCACAATTGCCAACACCGAACCGCCAAAGCCAACATAAAGGGGCTTGGGATCAGTTGAAATCGATACCCCCCTTGCGGTGGTCAGAATCAACGTCAGAAGCAGAAACAATACTGCCACACCTGTACCGATCAGGGGTGCAGCTGCAATTTTATCCTGAATGGCCTGTTCCAGTTCCTCCGGGGATAATTTCCGACTTTCTTCAACTCCGCCAGCTTCTCTTATCTTTTCTGCTTCAGCGACCGCTCTGTCCCAGCGTTCCTGACCATGCAACTCAATCATGGATTCCTGACATTTTTCCGAAACATTGGTCCTGAGTTCGGAAGTAAAAGTTACATCTGTCATGGAGTCCACAACAATGTTTTGGCTACCTATCAAACCAACCTGCATCAATAGTATTGCTCCCCCGATCAAGCCAAAGGGTACACCCAGAAACCATGTAAAGGCCGTACGCTTGGTAATTGTTCCCTTTCTTGAATAATCGCCGGTTACAGGGGGCGCATTCTTGGGATTGATCAGTGCATATCCGAAGGCGTAGGCGGCATAAAGAAAAGCAAGCATGATGCCAGGTAATATGGCGGCTTGGAAAAGCGTACCAACTGAAACCACAGCAGCTTCACCCAAATAGGTAAGGGCATCAGAACAACCTGCAGCCTGTGCCCTTGTCTCCTGTGCGGTGGAATAGAGGTCCCCGGCCAAAGTACCCAACAGGACAATAACAATGGATGGCGGAATGATCTGGCCAAGTGTACCTGATGCCGAGATAACACCTGTCGCAAGTTCCGGAGAGTAGTGATTGCGTAACATTGTAGGTAGAGAGAGCAGTCCCATGGTAACCACAGTAGCTCCAACTATACCTGTTGATGCTGCGAGAAAGGCCCCTACGACAACAACAGAAACTGCCAATCCCCCTGGCAAAGGTCCGAAAATACGGGCCATGGTTGTAAGCAAGTCATTGGCAATTTTCGATCGCTCCAGGGTTATTCCCATCATTACAAACATCAAGACGGCCAACAGTGTTTCAATAGACTGTCCTGCCAGCACCCTCTCATTCATCCGGTTGACAATGAAACTGAGATTACGATCGACTGCCACTTCCCAACCCCTCTCAAACAAGGGCTGATCAACTACTGGTAAATCGGGATATCTGAATTTTGATATGTCATAATGCGAAATTCCAGATTCGATCAAGGCTTGGTATTGGGTGCTTGATACATCAATTACCTGATGGATCATCAACCCTGCACTGTCAAGTCCAGCCAGTATGCCAAAGGAAATCACTGCCGATCCACCTATTGCAAATGCGACAGGAAATCCGGACATGATTGAGCCAAACAGGGTCAAAAAGACTACCAGCAGGCCTATTTCGACTCCATCAAGACCAAGGATCATTTTGGATTCCCAATTTCCGAGGTAACTTGGCCAGGATCATCAATCGTTGATTCCAGTACATCCTTGTCAAGGTATTTGTTGTCTGATCCCTCACCCTCTCGAAACTCAAGTAGTGATCGGTAAAAAAAGGCAATTGCCTGCAGGAACATGAGGCCAGCGAAGAGCAATAAAAGGACCTTGAAAAGAAAATATGCATCAAAACCACTTGGCGAGAAGCCGATGGTTTCAACATTCCATTTTGCTATCCGCGATTTCCTAAGTAGTGCTTCAAGGGTGTCGGTGGCAGAAACCTTGGGAGTAATTAGGTGACGCCACATGAAATACCAGGCATACAGCCAAATCAAAGACATGGAGGGTATCATGAAGAAAAGGGAGCCGAGCATATCTATGATTTTCTTTTTACGACGTGCGATTCCCGCATAGAAGAGATCGACCCTGACATGACCCCCCTGGATAAATGTATACCCACAACAAAGGCATATCACAATTGCATTGTAGAACTTTAACTCTTCTGCCCACCAAGCCAGATCCTTGGAAAATAGCATGTTGGTCGTTCCAAGGAACAAGTCGTAACCAAGGGGTGAAGTAGGTCCGAGTGAAATTTCCGAAACCCTGAATATTCTTTGCAAAAAGACGATAACGATTTGTTGCAATACCATCAACAGACCTGCCCAGGCTGCTATGCGGCCAACCCGATTGCCAAGAAATTCAAGGAATCTCACTGACCACCACATGATTGGACGGTGATAAAGCCCGGCTGCTGTCAGGATAATGAATACCAAAATAACAGATGAAAAGAATTCAAATGACCCACCGTAATATATGAAACGCATCAGGGATTGTTTGTCTGTCCAATCCAGCCAAAGCTGGGGGTGCGTCAAAGCGTAAAATATATTATAGAATGTTAGGGCTGTACCAACCAAGAATGAAGAAATAAAGTCAATCATCAATCAAACTCAGCTGTAAGGGAACTGCCCCTTAGTCAGGGGCAGTCCTCAATTTTTTTATGAACCCATTACGCGGTCACGTTGGGCGCGGTAGGCTCCTGTTGAATTTGTAAGCCAACTGGAACTGTCACTCATGACGGCCTGATAATCAGCCAGTACCTCTGCAAACAAATCATCTTCCGAATATTGTTCATAAAGCTGCATGGAAGCAGAACCAAAAGCATCCCAGACACTGTCAGGGAATTGCAGAACTTTCACACCTTCGGACTGAAGACGATTAAGTGCTGCACCATTGTGAAACAGGTACTGGCTCAAATTCCAAACATTGGCATGGCCAGCAGCAATCTCAATCATTGATTGATGCTCTTTTGAAAGGTTGTTGAACACTTCAAGATTGGTTGCCAAAGTCAAACCAGCTGCCGGCTCATGAAATCCTGCAGTGTAGTAGAATTTGGTAATTTCCTGGAAGCCAGCTTTTTCATCAGCCCATGGACCAATCCATTCAGTTCCATCAAGTGCACCTGAAGCCAAAGCCTGATACACTTCTGCACCCGGAATGTTCTGCACTGAAGCACCCAATAGACCCAGAGCTTGTCCACCCAGCCCTGGCATACGGAACTTGAGACCATCAAAATCCTCTGGCCCGTTAATCTCCTTACGGAACCAGCCACCAGCCTGAGTACCTGTGTTACCTGCCAGAAAGGACTTTAGACCAAAAATTTCACCCAGTGTGTCATGATACATTCTGCCATTGCCATGATAGTACCAGTTATTCAACTCGGTAGCAGTCATGCCGAACGGGACACCGGTAAAGAATGCAAAAGCGGGATGTTGACCAACGAAGTAGTAGTCGGCTGCATGATACATGTCTGCTTGACCAGAGGCAACAGCGTCAAAGACTTCAAAAGCTCCCACAAGTTCACCTGCAGCCTTGACATCTATTGTCAAGGATCCACCGGACATATTGTTGATGTTATCGGCACAAATTTGGGCAGCATCAAAGACTCCTGCCAATCCCCTGCCCCAAGAAGTGACCATTGTCAGTTTGACATTGCCTTGGGCAAATGCTGGAGCAGCAAGCCCGGCAGAAGCGACACCAGCAACTGCGGATGTCTTTAGAAAAGATCTTCTGTCCATATTTTCATTCTCCTATAAACAAAATCACTCTGGGAAAATCAGAAATCCTCCCAGAATTAAACTAGATGAGCCAAGTTAAAACACAGGTAAAATAAAGTCAAACAAAACTAATTTTTTTTTCAAAAATACTCTATCGAAACGATTTGTCGATTTGACATTATTCAGGTTTTCAAGCATCTTTGGAATTTAATAAAAACTCACCTAACTCCCCAGTTGTTTTCGCTGATTGAGTATATTTCAAATAGCCTTGATACCTTCCAACGGGCAGTTTGCATTATATGATTATTCTTCGGGGTGGCTTTTCCATAAAATAAAAATGTATAAATTAGCGTAGTGGGTCAATTTGCTATTGTTGTACATTTCATTGGATTCCCGGATAGATGAAGATACCAAAAGAACTAGGAAAATAGATTGTTAAGAAGAAAGCCTGTAACTCGAAGTTCCAGTAATATATGGACGGGTTTTGTCGATATTTTGACAGCCTTGTTGCTGGTCTTGGTTTTCATCATTACAATTTTTGTACTGATCCAGTATGTTTTTTCTGCCGAAATCAAGAACCTTGAGGGTGAAAAGACAGACCTGTCAGAAGTAATAGAAGAGCAAGACACTAGAATTCTTCTGCTGGATTCCAGAATTGGGGAATTATTGCTGGAACTAGAAGAGCTTCAATCTGAGAAGGATCAACTCAGTTCGGATCTGGTGAATAGGGATGCCCTGATCGTTATCCTTAATGACCGCATTGATGAAATCATTGCAGAGGTAAGAAATCTCCAGCAGGAAAGAGTCAAACTAGAGGAGAGTCTAAGCAAACGAGATGAAGTAAACCTTTCCTTGGCAAGTAGAATTGAAGAATTGCTGATAGAGCTTGTAGAAGCCCGTACCGAAATGGAACGGCTCGGTGGAGATTTGGAAAGCAGAGATACCCTGATCGTTATCCTCAATAGTCGTATAGAGGAGATTATTGCGGAGGTAAGAACTCTCCAACAAGAGAGGAGCAAACTGGAAGAAAGTCTAACTCAAAGAGAGACAAACAACCTCTCCCTGGCTAGCAGAATTGAGGAACTACTTTTAGGTCTGGATGAGATTCAATCTCTGAAGGATCAACTTGCTATGGATTTGGAAAACAGAGATGCTCAGATAGTTGAGTTGAATTCCAGGATAGAGGAATTCATTGCAGAATTAAGTACTCTCCAGCAGGAGAGGAGCAAGCTTGAGGAAAGTCTAGTAGAAAGAGAGACAACCAACCTTTCCCTGGCCAGCAGAATTGAAGAATTGCTCCAGGAACTGGATGAGATCAATTCTGTTGTCAGCACCTATCAGGATGAGCAGGTAAAACTGGAAGCAGAACTATTTGATATCAATGAAGAAAGGGATCGGCTTAGATCTTTAATTTCGAATCTTCAGGAAACCATCGAGGGTTTACAAACTGATTTGAATAATTTGGGTATGGAGTATTCCGGAAACCAAGCTGCCATTGATGAAAAAGAACGGTTGATTTCAGAATTAACGACTCAACAAGGGATACTTAGAGAAACCATTGCCAACCTTGAAGTCGAAATTTCTGAATTAATAAAACAAAGAGACGATTTGAGAGAGGAATTGCTAGTCCTGCGAGGAGAATTGGACCAAAATAATGAAAAGTCCGAGGAAATCCTGTCGGATATATCCACACTGAAATCAGAACTAAGTGGCCTTAATCAGGACATTGAAACCAAGAACAACCTTATTTCCGAATTACAGACTGAGGCCATAAGTCTTCAAAGTGAAATCCAGGTGAAGAGTGCCCTCATAGGTGAAAGAGACGATGAAATAATCCGTTTGCGAGAGGATAACAAGGCATTAATTGATACCAGAGTCAGGCTGGAGAGAGAAATAACAAGGAACAATCTTGTTAGGGAGGAGTTGGAAGGTGAACGTAGGGAACTTCTTGAAGAGGTAAACAAAAACAATTCGGAAATCCAGGAAAACAATACTCAGATTACAACCCTTGAATCAGACAAAATCAGCCTTGAGGAAAGTATTTCCAAACTCAACGAGACAATTGAAGAATTAAGAAATGATTTAAGGAATTTGCAAAGCAAGGAACAGGAAAACCTTGCTTCGATTGATAAATTGGGAAGGGAAAAACAGGATCTGTTATCTGAAAAAGAAGAATTGGATGAACAGATTTCAGACCTTCTAGCTAGACTTGATAAACTCACAGAGGAGAAAGAAAATCTAGAGGAAAACAATCAGCTATTGCAGACTCAATTGAATGAAAAAGAGATTAGTCTTGAAAGTAATATTGATATCCAAAGGAGTTTGGAAAATGAGGCACAAGTACGTTCAATTCAATTGAAATTTACCCAAAATGAACTTGAAGAAGCTAAAAAAAGTATTGATGAATTCAAGAATATCATATTCAATCAGTTGGGGAGATTGATAGAAGTCGAAGAATTAACGGATCTTGATACACTTGAAGGTATCAGTCAAGTTGCACAGAAGTTGTCTGAATTTCTAGAGCAATATTTATCTACAGAAGAGCAAGTAGATACTTATTTTGAGAATAAACGTTCCGACGACACCAATTTGGGTGGACTTCTTAATGCTTCACTGGCAAACAAGGTATTGGAACTCGTCAAAGACTTGAAGGAACAGGACAAACGGATAGCAGAACTCGAAACTGCCTTGCAAGATACAGAAAAGAGGTTGGCAGAAACAGGTCAGGACTTGCCAGATGATCAGGAAGAGTTGGGATTATCCAAATATCAATCGCAGTTCCTTGCAGATCTTAGAGATCTTGTTGAAAGGGCCGATGGTGTCGAAATTGTTGGTGACAGGTTTGTTTTTTCAAGTGAAGTCTTATTTGCAACAGGCAGGGCTGAGCTGTCTGAAAAAGGGAAGGAAGAAATACTTAATGTTGCATATATCATCAATGATCTCAAAATTCCCGATAATATAAGTTGGGTATTAAGGGTGGATGGTCATACTGACAACCAACAAATGATTTCAGGTAGTGAATTTGAGGATAATTGGGAGTTGAGTCAGGCAAGAGCACGTTCTGTCGTACAATTTTTGATCAGTAATGAAAGTATCAAACCAGAAAAATTAGCTGCTGCAGGTTTTGGTGAACATCAACCTGTTGCTTCAAACGATACCGAAGAGGGAAAAGCCAAAAACCGCAGAATCGAACTTAAATTGACTGAACCCTGATATATTTTGTGGTTAATTAAAATAACCAAAAACGAGTTGTTAATAATTAAATCGAACCGAAACAATGTTAGATGTGGCCGAAAATAAGCGTGAAACACAACTACCATTGGAGAAATCCACTGATGATCAGGAAACTGTATCAGGAACAGTCAAAAGGATTGTTTTCAACAATCCCGAAAATGGTTATCACATTCTTAGGGTAACATTGGATCGAGGAAAATTTGAATCGACCGTAGTTGGTGTGGGATTGGGAACCATAGAAGCCGGCACGCATATAACGGCTTATGG
>CAZHIL010000271.1:0-7368 GCA_964532985.1 uncultured Albidovulum sp.
TTACGAAAAAAGGGGGAAATCGGCCCTGAAACGGGTAAATCCCGGTGACGGAAACGATCTTCATTATAACATCTCGATTCCAAACACCTGTTGTCAAGGGGATTCGCAATGTTTATATATTTTACGGGCAGGCACTAACTATCAGGAATAGCATGTCTCTTTTGAATATTCCTGAATGGCTGGGAACCCCAACAACTCATCAGGAAAACAAGGAATACAAGGAAGATTGGCGACAAAACACAAAACGGAATATTTCTTGTCAAATGCCCCAAGGACATTATATACTGCCCAGTCAGCGAGTGAATTGATTTCGGAAAGGTACAATGGCCAAGGTTCAAAATAATATTGACTTCAAAAAGGTGGATAGGAAAACAGCCAAGCGTTCCGAAAAGTCTCCCAAGGGGAAAGGCGTGACACCAATATCGGAACGAATCATCAAGGAAACCGTAAAAAGACATCAAAGCCTGATGTTATCCTTGGCCGATAAGTGAGAAATTATCGCGTAACCCTTGCAGACGCCTTATGCTGTCATGATGAGGCACTTCGATACAGCGGTGGAGCTAAAGGTATTCGCGATGAAAACGCACTTCTTTCAGCTCTTGCACGGCCTTACCATGGATATCATCACCGTATCCACCAAAAAGCAGCCGCCCTGGTTCATGGAGTTGTTAAAAATCATGGCTTTGTTGATGGCAACAAGCGTACGGCTTTTTGTCTGGTTAGGTTATTGGCTATAAGAAGCGGTTATGAGATTGTGGCAACCCATGAAGAGATCGAGACCATGTTAATCAGCGTTGCAGAGGGCAGAAAGGACAATGAAGAACTTGTCGATTGGTTCCGTGTCCATTTGCAACGACAATTTTGAGAAAGTAATTCCCCTTCCAAGGGTAGAATCTGAATGACCAGTAAGTAAATGCAGACTAACAGTGGCCAACAGCATAACCCTGGAACAAACTTAAAGAACCTTTCAATTAGGGAATTACTTGCTTTGCATGTGGGGATTATGGAAGAGCTGTGCCAAAGTGGTATAATTCGAAGTATGAACAATCCTACCGGAGATTTAGCCGAATCTCTTTTTTGCCAGGCATTTTCATGGGATAAAGAGCCAAACTCCAAGAAAGGGTTTGATGCCAGGGACAGAAGTGGCAATAGGTACCAGATCAAGGGTCGTCGCCTTTATGGAGGAAACAAGTCCAGGCAACTGTCGGCAATCCGCGACTTTTCTAGCTTTGAGATATTGGCTGCGGTACTCTTTGATGAAAAATATGGTGTAGAACGTGCTGCCCTGATACCGAAGGAGATTGTTTGTGACCGATCCAAGTATATAAAAAAAACAAATAGCTACAAGTTCATGTTGACTGATGATGTATGGAATGAAAGGCAGGAAACCGACATTACTGGGAAGTTGCGAGGAATCGTCTCCAGGTTACGTGATGATAGGGCGTTGTAATCCCGACCTGTAATCCTCCATTCTGTTCCTGGGTTGTTAATTGAACAATATCACGAGGGATAACCCCTACGGGTCAAACGGTAGGCAAACACCTGCATCCAAATCATCAACCGCTTGTTTAATTACATGGGATGGAATGCCTGTGTAGTGGGGCTGGAATATCTCCCTGTCTGCTTTGTTGTCGTATTTACCATCCGTCAGGCTTGTAGTCATGCCAACAACATAGCCATCTTCTGAAACTAATGGCCCACCACTGTCACCCGGGCGGCTAACTGCGGAATACAAAAACATTTCTTAGTCCTGGTATGACAGTACTGAAGCGTTTGTGACCTCTCCAGTCTGTAATGTTAGATTTCTGCTTGGCGGTTCCTTGATACATGGGATATGTGAATAACCAAATCGATAAACTTTCTGTGCCACCTGTGGCCGCAAGAACGCAAGTTCGGGCATCGGTTTCAGTTGCTGTGCGACCTTGATGATGGCAACATCCTCCTTCTTGTGCTTGTAGGTACCAACAACCCTAACTGTTTGCCCATAGATTTCAATTTGTAGTCTGATGGCCTAGGTTGCAAATCAAGGGGCAACCCAGAGTTCATTAAAGCCATGAAAATGATATCTGTCGGAATAGATGGGTTTTCTTGACAACTTCAGTTTTGGTAAATGTTTGAACAACTCTCTGATTGCTATTTTCATTTCCATTCTAGCCAATGGAGCGCCTACACAAAAATGAACCCCTGCACCCAGTGATACATTGCCGGGGTTTTGACGTTCCGGATCAAATCGGTTGGGGTCGTTGAATGCTATTGGGTCCCGGTTTGCAGCTGCGAGCAACAACCCAATCTCCTGGTCCTTTTTGAAGGTATGATCAAAAACATCCACATCATCCTTGGCATATCGTTCAAAGATATGGAGAGGTGGGTCAAACCTGAGCACTTCTTCCACCACCTTGGGAACAAATTTGGGATCATCAAGTTTTGCAACGTCCAATCCCTCGTCAATTATGGCATTTATTCCATTACCCAAGGCAAAGGCTGTCGCTTCATGACCAGCATTCAGCAACAGGATGCATGTCGAGACCATTTCATCCATTGATAGATTCTCACCATCAATTTCCGATGCCAGCAAGCCTGAAATCAGATCCTCACCGGGAGAGGTCTTTCTTTGATTGATAAGTGAAACCATGAACTCGGTGAATTCAGCGGAAGCTTTTCCAGCCTGAATTTCCTTGTCCAAGTCACGGTTTGCCTGATACATGGCTACAATGTCATGGGACCACTTGAGGAGCTGATCGGCCATGGAAGCCTCCACCCCTAACAGTTTGGCAATTACGAGTACTGGTACCTTCTCAGAAAAATTCTTCTGCAATTCTATTTCATCACCTGTCAGATCATTCAGGATGTTCTTCACAATCAGTTCGATTTCAGGTTCCAGTTTGGCGATACTACTAGTGGTAAAAGCCTTTGCAACCAGTTTCCTGAGCTTGGTATGCCGAGGTGGATCAATTTCCAGAAGGGAATTCTCCTCGATTTTCAGAAAGGGAGCCAAATGATCCGAGTAGGGACACTTCTTGTCTTCGGGAACTTCCCTGCCCCATTTTCGATCCCTGAGAAAATGGTTGACCGAACGATGTGAAATGGCGAATACCAGATCATAATCCTCCCAAAATATCAGATCCCCTCCTTCATTGATTTTTTCATAAAAGGAGTAGGGGTTTTGTACAAAGGCTTCTTCAAGCGGGGATTGTGAAAATTTCAGCATAAAAATTTATGGAATTCAAACTGAACTAATTGGAAACGGTCAAAAATAATATAACTCAAAATCAGCTTTTTTTTATCTTTTCGAAATCATGCCATATCTGTCTTTGAAAAATCATTACCCTTGTAGAGAAGTCTGATATCGTATTCATAAGCACAGGCATAAGCGAAACAATCACCGAAATTCAGGTTAGCTTCATGACCTACTATTTTGCCATATCGACCTGCAACCTTGAGGGCTAATTTTCCAATTTGAGGACTAATTGAAATTTCTTCAGCATTTATACTTTCACAGAACTTATCAATTAATTTCTTTGAAAGTTGAAGTTCTTCTTTTGTTGGTTTGAATTTACCTGAACGTGCCCGTGCAAACGAAACCACTGCCTCGTATCTCGCCAAAGGTGACACATAAAGTCTTGATTGGTAATCTTCGATACGCCTTACCAAATCTTCAAATCCAGGTTCTTCATTTAGTATTGAAACGATTGATGAAGCATCAATGAACATCAGGAATCACCCCACATTTCATCAGTAAATTTCTTCATGTCAAAATTTGGGTCCGGCTCCCCGATTAATTTGGCTTGAGCTTGGAGTTCATGTACATGTTCAAGAAGGCTTTTCTCTTTTTTTTTTGCATCTAAGAGAGAGTTTAACCCTAGGCGAACGGCCTCTGTCTTGTTTTTTACACCTGTTGTTTTTATAACCTTCTCAGCCAGGGTATTTACGGTTTCGTCTCTAATGTATAGTGGCATATTGAATTACTCCATAAAAAGAATATCCAAAATAAATATTCTGTATATTCATTTTAAATATTCCATTAAAAATATCAACAGCCCATTTTATTGATTCCCATTTATTTCAATATCATATTGATTTAAGGATAAGGTCAAATACAGCGACCCCCATCAACCTCTAGTATCGAACCGGTGATGAAATCGGCCTCATCGGAAGAAAGAAACAATGCTGCTGAAGCAATATCGGAAGGGGTACTGAAGCGACCCAAGGGTATGGAATCCAGAAACTTTTTCCTGCTCTCGGGAGTATCGGGGCCACCCATGAAAGCTTCCGTCAAACCGGTCTTGCCAATTACTGGGGCAATTCCACATACCCTGATGTTGTCAGGAGCCAACTCAACCGCCAGGGATTTTGTCATGGTATTGACCGCACCCTTGGTTGAATTGTACCAGGTCAGTCCTGGTCGTGGACGAAAGCCTGCCGTGGAGCTGATATTGATCATTGTTCCACCACCCAGGTTCCGCCAGTGCGGTACAATGGCTTGAGTAAAGTTGTAAATTGAAAAGACATTGATTTCGAAGACTTTCCGGAAGGTATCATGATCCACATCCAAAAGAGGTTGGTTTGAATGACTCCAGCCAGCATTGTTGACCAGAATATTGATAACGGCCCCAGAACTAAAAACAGTGTGGATTAAGTTTTGTACATCCTCGAAATCACTCACATCATTTTTGTATAAATCGATGGAAACCCTCGATCCACTGCTCTCGATTTCCTGCCTTGTCTGATGCAAGCCTTCCTCGTTGAGATCTGTAAGAATCAAATTTGAACCTTCTTTGGCAAAACGGATGGCAATTTCCTTGCCAAACCCAGAAGCTGCACCCGTAATCAAAGCCGTCTTACCATTCAATCGCATACCATTCATTCCCCATAATATTGTACAACCGTTTTAATCTGCGAAAATTCCTTTAAGGCTTCCATGCCCTTTTCCCTTCCGTGTCCACTCATTTTGGTTCCACCAAAAGGTAATTCCACACCCCCACCAGCACCATAGCAGTTAATGAATACCTGACCACAATTCAGTTTTCTGGACAATCTTATTTGCCTACTGCCATCACGAGTCCAAACACCGGAAATCAACCCGTATCTTGTTCCATTGGCAATATTTATTGCTTCGGCTTCATCCTTGAATTTGATACAAACCAATACCGGTCCAAAGATCTCCTCCCGGGCAAGTTTATCAGTGGGGTCTACAGGACCAATCAAAGTAGGAGGAAAGTAATACCCGGAGGAAGATGCGGATGATGCAATTTCACCTCTGGCAAGGATCAAATCATCATTCAATCCCTTTAGGTAATTGATTACCCTTTCTTTTTGTTTCAACGAAATCAGCGGCCCCAGATCATGATTCTGATCATATGGTCCGGCAACAAGTTTCGAGAACCGGGATTGCAGCTCGCTAACAACCTCGTCATATATGGAATCCTGAATCAGAATTCTTGATCCCGCAGAACAGGTTTGACCGGCATTTTGAATAATTGCATTAACGATGATTGGCAGGGCCATCTCCAGATAGGCATCGCTGAAGACAATCTGTGGTGATTTTCCTCCTAGTTCCAGGGTACAGGATATATGGTTCTTGGAAGCCTGAGCCTGGACGGTTGATCCAACTTCGGGTGATCCGGTAAAGGAAAGAAAATTAATGTCTTTATGGGATGCTAGCGCGGAACCTGCTTCCTCGCCTATTCCGGTTACCAGATTGATGGAACCTTTGGGAAAGCCTGCATCATGGGCCAATCCGGTTAGGGCAATTGGAGTAAGACATGCATCTTCGGCAGGTTTGAAAACAACACTATTACCCATCGCCAAGGCCGGAGCCAATGTTCTTCCAAACATTTGCGCGGGATAGTTCCAAGGAATTATATGACCGGTTACCCCTAGGGGTTCCCTTATCAACTGAACCTGATAGTCTTGAAGATAGGGAATTGTTTCACCACCAAACTTGTCCGCAGCACCACCATAGAATTCAAAATACCTTGCTGTTGCTACAATATCTGCATTAGCCTGTTTAAGTGGTTTCCCAGTATCACTGGCTTCCAATTCTGCCAACTGGTTTATGTTGTCCTCGATGGCCTTGCCCAATCTGGCAAGCAATCTTCCTCTTTGTACGGGGTTTAGATTGGACCATGGTCCCCTTTCAAAGGCTGTACGGGCTGCTTCAACAGCCTGGTCAATATCATTTCCGGTTGAGGCGGGAAGGGATGCCAAGGGTTTGCCCGATGAAGGGCAGTAGGTATCCATATAGTGACCTTCAATCGGGTCACACCACTCGCCATTGATAAAATTTTGCTTTCGGGGAATTTTAGGTTGGATGGCCATAATCGAATTAAGGGGAATACACCATTGACTTGGTGATTTTAAGAATGCTTAGAAAGAGTAACGGAACCTGTATTACCTTTATAATCCATAGTCATATACTGTAAAAAATCACGTCCCAAAAGAGCATGATGTGGTTGACCACCCGCAATGAGATGTACTCCGAAAAAAGCTCCATATCGGGTAAAATCCAGTGCTGGAATATAATTTTGCGCTAAATGAACATTAACTTTGCCTGCCCCATGAGCACCAGCTACAGATTGTTCATTTATAATTGGCAGGTTTAAGGTAAGAGCAACCGTAGAATCAATACAACTACCACTAGCACCAGTATCTATTAATGCTTTATTATCGATAGTAGGCAGATTAGGTTTGTTTGGATTTTTCTGATTGAATTTGTATTCAGGGTCAAATCCTACATAAACATCTATGGTAGGGCCAAAACGAATTAAATGATCAGGGGTATTAAATCCAATTTCAACCATGGCTTGCCACGGGGTTATAAAGAACAGATGCAGGAAGTGTTACCGGTCCAGCCCCTATTTCCCTTATCAGATAAGGTCCAGCCCCAAATCGATCTACAGCTTCTGTAGCCGCATCTTGGAATGTTTCATAAAAGTCAACGATTTCCTTGTCGTGTACTACTACCCATTTACCAAAATGGTCTCTCTCAAGTTCACGCCTTTTTTCTTCATAAGCTTTAATTTCTTCGGTCAAATTAGACATGATTTTTCCTCCAAAATCGTTACTTATATAGAAAAGGCCTTTATAAGTAACAATTTCAAGAATACAACTTGACATTTTGTTCTGTCAATGTTTTCTGGATAGGCTCCGACTACACCGCCTATTCATGAGGATTCGATATGATTAAGGTTTCTCTGGATTACTGCAACTGATCAGACGAATCCACTTGGGGTTGCCATAGATCTATTTAAAGAAATGGTCACTTAAGTATATTATCCCCCAAATTAATGATAGTCAGCAGTTAATGAAAAATCGTCACCGCTCCTTAACATATGGCTCTCCACCTGCCTTGGGTGGAATGGCCTTACC
>CAZHIL010000272.1:0-2096 GCA_964532985.1 uncultured Albidovulum sp.
AATACATGGTAACAGGTTTAGCATTTCCTTCAGTAATCACATGGATCTTGGTGGTCAAACCGACTCGGCTCTTGCCTATCTCCAGTGGTTCACCACCAAAAGTGAATCGACTCCATGCGTATGGACACAGACATCTGAGGAATCAATCATCAGATCTCCAGACGGGAAGTCCACGTATCACCTCTCGGATCATCGTCATCAGCAGCCAGCCCCGTCAATCCCTTGTTTTCCATCGCTTCCGAAGCCTTTGTAATTAGCAGTTCTAATCGTTGATAATCATTCCCATCCTATACCAAGTTGGTGGTCACGATCAGCTTGGTCTTGTCATCAACCACAATCTGGCTATTGTAAACAATGACACCTCTGTCACTTTTTCTCAATTGATGGACTCTCAGATCCCTGTAACAATAAAGGTGCTTCGAGCCAATCAAAAGTGCAGGGATGTTGTCATAGGTCTAGTATCAAGTTTGATGGCAGCAATATCAATGTCAACGAGTTCACGGTCGGGTGTTATTTCATGTCGCATTAGTCAAAACCAACTAAGATCAATGGATTTGGAATGAAAACAGGCCCTGAAACGGGTAAAAGCCATTGACAGAACCGATTTTCAGATTACATCTCGATTCCAAACCCTTGATTTCAAGGGATTAAACACCTGTATATAATTTATGGGCAGACACTAAAATGGATCCCAAAATGGTTTGTTTTTTTTTGAAATTGTTTTGATTTTGCTATATTTTTTAACTTATCGAACTGATACCTGAGAATCTTCGATTAATTCAATATCACACCTCAAATTCCCCTTGGCATAGTTTAAATTTCCAAAGTCATGAAGGATAAAGTTGTAATCTCCCTTTCATCAATACCACCGAGATTTAAGAACTTGGGCAATACACTAAAATGTCTGTTAAATCAGGAATATCATGCTGATGAAATACAAGTATTCATTCCCCGTACCTATCGAAGGTTCCCACAACATGCATTTTCAACACCCGAAGTACCCCAGGGTGTTACCTTAAAAATTGTTGATAAGGATTTAGGACCGGCAACAAAAGTATTGTATTGCGCAAAAGCTCATTGGGGAACTAGAACCCGTATTATATACTGTGATGATGATTTACTACCAGATCGGGATTGGTTGAATTCATTTATTTTAGCTTCAAATAGTAAATCTAACAGTGCTATTGCATCGCGTGGGTTACATTTGAAGCAATTAGGTGTAAGAGTAATTCAAACAAAACGTTTTCCAAGAGCTAAAAAGAGTCATAAAAATCTTGCCGAAAATTTAGGATATGTTTCCAAAAGAATAAGCCAGAAAACCAAAGAAGTAATATTTAGGAAATCCATTCAAAAACCACAAAAATCAGGTGAATTACAATTCAATCAATCTGGATATGTAGATATTGCTGAAGGGTGTGGGGGAGTTTCAATTAAACCAGAATTTTTTGATTGTAGTGCATTTGAAATTCCACAAATTATGTGGACTGTAGATGATATTTGGTTGAGTGGTCTACTTGAGTATCAGAATATTGGAATTTGGTTAGAGAATTCGATACAAATACCCTTTCCCTCATCGTCAGCTGGAGTTGAAGAACTTTACAATTATTCTACTGATGGATTTAATCGAAAATCTGCTAACAAATATGGAATTAGGTACATGCAAGATATGTTTTCAATTTGGAAATAATCTATAATTTCAATCAAAAAGATAAATAACTACAATATTCATCATCGCAGAACCGACAAAATGAATGCCTTAAGTCAAGATTGTAAAGAATTAGTGGTAATTTGATTTAATTGATGTACCCATGAGTTATGATTAATCATGAATGTACAGGGGATTGATTGTATTTCCACAATATTCATTGGGTAATTGTTTGGGAAAAGTGTAACCGGTATTGCTTCTTCCAACTGTAATGGTACGAAATATATCTCACTTGGAAGAAAATAATGTCCGTTGCAGTAGCGGACACCTACACCGATTACACAAATCGGAATCTAAGGCACTTGATCCGAAATTACAAGCATGTTCCAAAACTAGCAGTGATTCCCGCTAATTTTTTTCCCCAGCATTTTATACGGCCTTCAAATGAATT
>CAZHIL010000273.1:0-5239 GCA_964532985.1 uncultured Albidovulum sp.
GAAAGAAATCAACCGCCATTCGATACTTCAGCCATGGACGGTTATGCCATACAATCCCAGGATGCCATACCAAGGAAGGTACTCAAGGTAATCGGAAGTATTCCGGCTGGTGCGGAAATTCCCGAAATTACAATTGGTTCCGGTGAGGTTTATCGTATCTTTACAGGAGCTCCAATACCCCTCGGGGCAGATCGGGTAATCATACAGGAAGATGTTGAGGTAGGTAAAAATACCATTAGAATTAATGATACTTTTGAAAGCAATCCATTTATTCGTTCACTTGGTGGTGATTTTGAAAAAGGATTTTGTATCAAGGCACCACAACCACTCAAACCTGGTTTGATATCATTGTTGGCTGCCATGAATGCTAGTATGTTAAAGGTCAGAAAAAAGCCTGTGGTTTCCATTATTCCCACTGGGGATGAATTGATAATGCCGGGTTCATTTGTACCTGACAACAAAATTGTAGCCTCCAATATATTTGGGCTTCAGGGGATACTTGAAAACAGTGGGGCAGAAGTGAGAATATTGCCCATCGCCAAGGATAATTTCCAATCCATCTCAACATCACTGAATCTTGCCTTGGATTCTGACCTGGTTATAACTGTTGGTGGGGCCTCGGTTGGAGAATATGATCTTGTCAAAGAGGCAGCATCTGGTTTGGGATTTGAACTATCTTTCTACAAAATTGCAATGCGACCTGGAAAGCCGCTCTTTGCTGGCAATAAGGGATCAACTGTTTTGATCGGGCTACCTGGAAATCCGGTTTCAGCCCTGGTTTGTGGGCACATTTTCCTTATTCCTGCAATCAAGCACATGATGGGTTTGACCGATTTCGCCAATCCAAGGAAAAAAGCGAGCTTGACAACCCCACTTGGTAAAAATGGAGACCGCGAGCATTACATGAGATCCATTGTGGAACATGCGAATGGAGAAGCAACAATTTCGGTTCATGAAAGACAGGATAGCTCATTGCTAAAAACATTTTTCAATTCAAATGCCTTGCTGATCAGACCAAGATCGGATCATCCCCGTGAGGCGGGTGAACTTGTTGAATATATGGAACTTCTTTAACCTGTTGAGGGATTTCCCAGAACAAACTTCTTAAACTCGGTTTATTCAATCATATATTCTGGAACCTACAAATTAATCATCAGGTGCTATAGTGACCTTTTCCAGAATTGTTACAAGATTTGCTCCCTCCCCTACAGGCAAACTTCATATTGGGGGTGCTAGGACAGCATTGTTCAACTGGTTGTTTGCCAGAGCCAATAACGGGAAGTTTCTACTTCGTATTGAAGACACCGACAGGGAACGGTCCTCCGAAGAAGCAACAGAGCAAATTCTGGCCAGTTTGAAGTGGTTGAACCTTGATTGGGATGATACCCCTATCAGCCAGTTTTCCCGACAAGCATTACATCAGGAGAAAGCCTTGGAGTTGTTGCAATCTGGTAGTGCTTACAAATGCTTCGCAACTCCTGACGAGATTTCAGATATAAGAGCAGAACTCAAAGCCAGGGGAAGTACAACCTTATTCATCAGTCCTTGGAGAGATGTTCCTGAAGGACAACATCCAGATTTGCCTTATACAATCAGGCTTAAAACTCCAGAAACCGGAAAGTCAATCATCAAGGACAAGGTGTTCGGTGAAATCAGCATCGACAATGATACGATTGATGATTTGATCATTCTTCGATCAGACGGTTCACCAACTTACAATTTTGCCGTTGTCGTTGACGATAATGATATGGAAGTATCCCACATCATACGAGGTGATGATCATATTGCGAATACCTTCAAGCAAAAATTGATTTATGAGGCTTTCGATTGGGATTTACCAGTTTTTGCCCATGTCCCGCTTATACTGAATGAGCAAGGTAAAAAACTTTCCAAGCGAGAAGGTTCAACCGGTACGGAATTATATCAGGAAGAAGGATATCTTCCCGAAGTGGTATTCAATTTTCTTGCCCGGTTGGGGTGGAGTCATGGTACAGATGAAATTTTCAGTGCTACTGAAGCCATAAAAAGGTTTAAATTGGAGGATTTGCGTAAATCCCCCTCCCGATTGGATAACGGAATCCTTAAACATCTTTCCGGTCAATATATTGCCAACCTCAAGCCTGAAGAGCTTTACCAAAGTTTACTTGCCTTTATGAAGCAAAACAATTTCGGTAACATTCCAGAAGCTAGGGAAGAACTTGTCAAACAGGCCCTTCCCTTGATACAAACGCGTTCAAAAACACTTCATGAAGTTTGGAATGGTCTCGAATTTGTAAGGTGTGAAACTGTAAGTTATGATGAAAAAAGCCTTAAGATCCTTTTATCTACACCGAAAGCGCAATTGAATGATTTTTTATTGGGGTTGTCTGAACTCAATTGGGAAAGAGCTGTCCTTGAGGAATATGCATCAGCATTCGGGTCCAAATTAAATTTGGGTCTGGGAAAGGTTTTACAACCCGTACGAGCTGCTTTGGTAGGAAAAACGATTTCACCGAGTGTGTTTGATGTAATGATTGTCCTTGGCAAGGCAGAAAGCCAAGACAGGCTTGCATCAGCCACCAAAATCACACCTTAAAATCAACACGGCTGATTTTGGATCAATAGAATTTTTTGCACCCGAAGACTTTATTATAATTTTGAGTACAATTATTCTGAGCATCAATCCCGTTATGTCGATTGATGCTTTCTATGAATGATTGGGGTGATATTCGAAGCGGGTGAATCATTTATTGCTATTTGATAATCCAACCTCTGATATGGTTGACAAGAATGATTACCATTAGTATGTATTACAGTAGTTGTAATACTCCTGAAAATCACAATAAGCACCTCCTTACGCAGTAAGGTACTTCGGGTTTACATCACTTGCTTAGATTTGGTTCAACCAAACAGGACTTACTTTCAAATATTGATATTCAGTTCTCCAACTGAACACGATTAAATGAGGTCATATGACAAAAGCCAATAGATTTGTTTCAATGTATATTAATGGTAAAGAATACAAGTTTCCATTTAAATCTCCTACCGCCGGGCCGGATGTTATTGATATCAGGAATCTTTATAAAGAAGCCGATGTGTTTACCTATGATCCCGGATTTACATCCACGGCTTCCTGTGAATCGGACATAACCTTTATTGATGGAGAAAAAGGGATTTTACAATACCGGGGGTACAGCATTGAGGATCTTGCCGAACATTCCCATTTTTTAGAAGTATGTTTCCTTCTGCTCTATGATCATTTGCCAACTTATGACGAAATGGTCAGGTTTGAAGAACGTGTTACCATGCATACCATGGTTCATGAGCAGTTGATTAATTTCTATAGGGGATTCCGTCGGGATGCCCATCCAATGGCGATTATAACAGGTGTAGTCGGAGCACTTTCGGCATTTTATCATGACTCCATTGATATTAATGATCCCCAGCAAAGGGAAATCGCCTGCATCAGGATGATTGCCAAGTTGCCAACCATCGTTGCCATGGCCTATAAATATTCCATTGGTCAACCGTATATGTATCCAAGTAACGATCTCGATTACTCTTCAAATTTCCTGATGATGTGTTTCTCGGTGCCTCCCGAGAAATACGAAAACAATGAGATCATCAGCACTGCTATGGATCGCATTTTCATGCTCCATGCCGATCATGAACAAAATGCCTCGACTTCAACCGTTAGGTTGGCCGGATCATCAGGTGCCAACCCATTTGCCTGTATCGCTGCTGGAATTGCCTGCCTTTGGGGGCCTGCACATGGGGGAGCAAATGAAGCATGTTTGAAAATGCTTCACGAGATTGGTTCACCAGACAAAATTCCGGAATACCTGAAAAAAGCCAAGGACAAGAATGATCCCTTCAGATTGATGGGTTTTGGTCACAGGGTTTATAAAAACTTCGATCCAAGGGCTCATGTAATGAAAAAATCAGCAGATGCTGTACTTGATCTGGTCGATAGCAAGAACAAGCCCATTCTAAATGTTGCCAAGGAATTGGAAAGAATTGCCCTGGAGGACGATTATTTCAGAGAAAGAAAGCTATACCCAAATGTGGATTTTTATTCAGGTATAATTCTCGATGCACTAGGTTTCCCAACTTCGATGTTTACTCCGATTTTTGCCCTGTCCAGAACTGTTGGCTGGATTTCACAATGGAAGGAGATGATTGTTGATCCTACACTGAAGATTGGAAGACCAAGGCAGAAATACATGGGTAAGGTCAATCTGGAATATATTCCCGTCGAAAATCGTCCGAGATAGTTTTTGATTGAGGCTTTACCGCAGTAAGTATTACTGCAACAGTATTCTGTTCAATTAAAATCGTACAAGAAGGGTTATTGGATTTAAAACGATTAATAAAACCTGTAATAATTTGTTGGGGAAAATCAGGACTTAGCTTTCCTACTTGTCCTTGACCGACGTCGTTTGGTTCTGGTTTTGTTGGTTTTCAGGCCTTCACGTAGGATCCTAGTCATTGGATGATCGGGATACTCCATTTGGTACACTGCCAACAGGTCGTTAATCAACCCAAAAGCGTCTTGTTCTATAGGAATGCCCAAGGCCCAGTCAAGGAAAATGCTTCTGTATTCTTCATTCTTCAGGGGCTCCATCCGATAGGCTTCGTAGATCAAACCCCTGGGGTCTGCTGAATGGTAATCCAACTTTTTGTTCATTATCCATCCGCCCACTTTATCCAACGATTGTCAATCAAATCTGAAATGATTGTCTTGGAATTTTTCGTTTGATTTTGAACCTTTCCCCTTAATGTCTCAAGGGAATTCATGCCAGTCTGTTGCAATAGAATCTCGATAACGCCCTTACCTGTCGTGTCTGGACTGAAATCACCTTCAACTGTTAATCTGGCAACCTGCATGATCTGCCTTAACAATGAATAATGAGAAGAAAGTTCCTCAAATTCTTCCTGGGTCATCAAACCATTAGTTGAACTAGCCAGCAATTGCGAACCAATATCCCTCTCCATGCAGTTGGTTATCAATGCACCAGCTTGGGCAAGCAATTCAATATCCAGCAATTTTCCCTTACCCAAACGGCATTCCCATACATCTTCCTTTTTTTCAACAGGTGTGTTTTCAGATAACCGCCTTCTCATGTCGAAGACATCCGTGATTATCTTGGGATAATCCTCAAGCTGGTGGATAAGTTTCTGTCTGAAATCCTCAATTTCAATCCCCAATTCCTCATTACCGGCGAGCGAACGTGCCCGTGTAAGAGCAAGATGTTCCCAG
>CAZHIL010000274.1:0-1905 GCA_964532985.1 uncultured Albidovulum sp.
GCTTTCTGTCCTGCTATGGCGGTAAGTTCGGCTTCTGCCGATTTGGCCTTTTTGGAATCCTTGGCTGCTTCTCCAACGCCCATGTTGAGAACAATCTTGTCGAGCTTGGGAACCATCAGGTCATTCTTGTAACCAAATTCCTCCATCAATGCAGGTTTGATCTGGTCCTGATAGATATTCTTTAAACGAGGTGTCGAACTAGCCATTGATCAATACTCCGGTTCGCTTGGAAAACCTTACCTTTTTGTCATCTTCCATTCGAAAACCCACCCGTGTCGGTTTATCGTCCGATGGATCCACAATCGCCAGATTGGAAAGATCAATCGGCATAAATTTGGGAATCTTGCCCCCTTCCTGGTTTTGTGTCTGCTTGCGGTGGGTAATCGAGAGGTTTATGCCTTCAACAACTGCCTTGCCTATTTTGGGATCCACACTATTGATGACTCCTCGTGCACCCCTATCCTTACCGGCGATCACAATCACCTGATCACCCTTTTTTAACTTGGCAGCCATTACAATACCTCCGGAGCCAGCGAGACTATCTTCATGAAGCGAAGTGCTCTCAGCTCTCTTACAACCGGCCCGAAAATCCTGGTACCGATGGGTTCATTATTGTTGTTGATGAGTACAGCGGCATTCTTGTCAAACCTGATAACGGTACCATCATCGCGGCGAACCTCCTTGGCAGTTCTGACAATGACCGCTCGTCTGACTTCGCCCTTCTTGACCCGGGCCCTGGGTATGGCTTCCTTGACTGAAACCACAATAACATCACCAACGGATGCAAACCTTCGTTTGGAACCGCCGAGAACCTTGATGCATTGAACTTTTCGGGCACCCGAATTGTCCGCAACATCCAGATTTGTCTGCATCTGAATCATGTTGATACTCCCGACCTGTGGGGACTCGCCTGTAGCCCCAGGGTTTCGATAAAATATTTATCCTGGTTCAGCTTGTTTCGATTACTTCCCAGGATTTGGTTTTAGAAATAGGTGAACATTCCCTGATTTGAACCTTGTCACCCAAATTTACTGAATTGTTGGCATCATGTGCCCGATATTTCTTGGATTTCCTGACGGTTTTTTTCATGACCGGATGCATGAACCGTCTTTCCACCAGTACGGTGACCGTCTGGTCACATGAATTGCTGATGACCTTGCCGGCCAGAACTCTTTTGGGCATGACTAAACCTTCTCCTTTTCACGGATCACGGTTTTGATCCGTGCCACATCTCTTTTTATCGTTCGAATCCTGGACGTATTGGGGAAGTCCCCTTCTGCCAGTCGAAAACGAATATTGAATGCTTCCCTTTTCAACTCAAGCAGCTTGTCGTTCAATTCGTCAGCTGTTTTTTCTCGCAACTCTGATGCATCCATGACTATAATCCTATTACAGGGTTCTCAAATCCAACGGTAATCTACCAATCGTCCCGCTGAACGATTCTGGTTTTGACAGGTAGTTTCATGGCTGCCAAACGAAGTGCCTCGCGGGCGGTACCATCGGCAACACCATCAATTTCAAACATGACCCGACCTGGCTTGACCCGGGCAGCCCAGTATTCAACGGATCCCTTGCCTTTCCCCATGCGAACCTCGGTCGGTTTCTTGGAAACGGGAACATCCGGAAAAATCCTGATCCAGACTCTTCCCTGCCTTTTCATTTTCCTGGTCATCGCCCTTCGGGCAGCCTCGATCTGGCGGGCGGTTACCCGTTCAGGTTCAATGGCCTTGAGGCCATAGGAGCCGAAATTCAAGGCAGTTCCACCCTTGGAATTACCATGAATGCGTCCCTTGTGCTGTTTTCGGTAACGTGGTTTCTTTGGTTGTAACATGACTTGATCCTCAGACTATGATTTACCACCACGGGGGGCCAAACCGCCTTCTCTCAGAACCTGATCCCGACGGT
>CAZHIL010000275.1:0-6099 GCA_964532985.1 uncultured Albidovulum sp.
TTCTAGAAATTAACTTGATGGGACGTTTGTTTTTAATTTCTCTGGTTACCTTAGGAGTTGATCAGTTTACGAAATATTTGATTTACTATGTTTTGGACCTGGAAACTGTCCGTAGAATGGTTGTTATACCAACAATCCTGAATTTTCATTTGGCCTGGAATGAGGGAATCAATTTCGGTTTGTTTGGTAATGGCGGTGAACTGACACGATATATCTGGATAGCATTGGCACTCGTAATTGTTGTATGTTTTTACATTTATGCCTTTAAACAGGATAAATCCTGGCATTTGCTTGTCCCAATCGGACTCATTACCGGTGGTGCCTTGGGAAACACGTTTGACAGGGTCATTTATGGTGCTGTAATGGACTATCTGAATGTCACCTGTTGCGGAATAAATAATCCTTATTCCTTTAATGTTGCAGATACTGCTATATTTTGTGGTCTAGCTTTAATGTTATTATTCGGTAACAAATACAGTAAATCTAAATAACTCAATAATGAGTAAATTCGTTTGGGGATAATAAATGAACAAGGGGTTGTGGTTTTTGGTAGTTATTCTGTTCGCCCTGGCTGGGTGTTCGGAAAATACCTCTGATCCGGAATTGGTATTCCATAAATCTAAGGGAGCACCGGATGAATTGACACTGGTCGTCTATGAACCCATTGAGAAACCAGAAAGCGTGACAAACTTGACCCCACCCGGTACCATACGAAATGTTGCTGACCCCCAACCCAAGGAGGATATAATTCGTCTGCTTGGTTCCAGCGGTGAAGAAAAAGTGGATGGTCGAATTCCAGATCGGGACAGTGATTTGTTGCTTTATACCCAAAGGATGGGTACTGATGCTGATATCAGGGGAATTCTGGCCGCGGAAGATTTGGAATTTCGACGTAGAAACCGAGCCAAACCACTGGAAAGATGGGCCAATCTCAACGTCTATTTTGCTGCCTATTCCTTTATGTCTTTGGATAGCAGGGAAGAATACCGGCGGCTTAAGTCTGAAGGTGTAATTCCCTAAATCAGCACTTTGCATTAACCAAATTGTGATTTCCCGATTTTCTTGGAAGAACTAATATTAATGGCATCTGAATTTTAATCAGGTGAAGGAAACATGGCACACAGAATATTCACACTAATTGCTATTTTATTTTGGTCCACCTCACATGTTGGTGCAATGGAGGTACCGGAAAACTTGTCCCAGTTCGAGCTGGATAATGGATTGAAAATAATCGTGATAGAAAATCACCGGGCACCGATCGTCAACCATACGCTTTGGTATGATGTTGGAGCATCGGATGATCCGCCAGGTAAATCCGGGCTTACCCATTTCGTGGAACACCTGATGTTTGAGGGAACGAAAAATACGGAAGCGGGTGAATTTGACAACCGAATCAAGCTCATGGGTGGATTTAACAATGCTTTCACCAACCAAGAGGGATCAGGTTATACAGTGGAAGTGTCAACAGAGTATCTGGAACAGGTAATGGAACTTGAAGCAGATCGCATGGTAAACCTGACCTTCAAGCCCGAACTCGTCTTGAGGGAAAGAGATGTAATACTGGAAGAGCGAAAGCAAAGAGTTGATTCCAGTCCCTCTAGCCTCTTGCGTGAACAACTGTCCGCTACGCTGTTTCAAAATCATCCATACGGAATTCCGACAATTGGATGGGAACATGAAATGAGAAGCCTTACCCTAGAGGATGCACGATCATTTTACAAAAAATATTATCACCCCAAGAATGCAACATTGGTGGTTAGTGGAGATGTTTATCCCGATCAGGTCCTTGAACTCGCCAAGAAGTATTATGGTCATCTGGAGTCACCCGATGATTTTGAGAGAAGATCCAAACTGCTTGAACCACCCCACATGGCTGAAAGACGTGTCCTGTTTAGGGACCCCAGGGTTTCAGCCGAATATGTATTCCGAAAATACTATGTTCCAACAGAAATTGCCTCTGACGAAGAAAACCTTGCCGCCATTGCCTTGATGGTTGAGGTACTTGGGGGAAGTGGCATCACTTCCGTATTGGGTGAAAAACTAACGGTAGAGGAAAAAATTGCCACCTATACCGGTGCCGGCTTTATTGGTGATGTTACTCGACCGGTTGTCATAAATATGTATGTGGTTCCGGCACAAGGAGTAAGTCTTGAGGAAGCCGAGGCAAAAATGGATGAGGTCATTGCCGGTTTTCTTGAGGAGGGTGTTGACAAGGATCATTTGGATCGCATCAAAAAGCAGATAAAATATTCCAGGATATATGCACAGGATGATGCCAAGAATGCAGCCATGGAGTATGGATACGGATTTGTAAATGGCTTGACTGTGGAACAAACTGCAGCATGGACTGGTCAATTACTCAACACGGATGAGGAAAGTGTCCAGGAAGCTGCCGAAATCCTGCTAAGTAAAAATAATTCAGTGACGGGGTGGTTACTCAAGGAGGTTACAGAACAATGATCAAAAAGATAATTTTTGTTGTTACTTCCTTCCTATTGCTGATACCAGGTCTAAATGCAGCTGTCGATATTCAGGAATTCGAAACACCAAATGGGATCAAAGTTTGGCTGGTTGAAGATCATTCTAACCCAATTCTTGCCCTGCAGATGTTTTTCTTGACAGGAAGTGTCCATGATCCCGTTGAAAAGGAGGGTTCAACGTACATGATGATGGGATTTCTTGAAGAGGGTACTGGTGACCTTGATGCTGTAGGATTTCAGATTGAAGTCGAGGAGTTGGGTGCAATATTTGATTTTAATACCTACAAGGAAGCGGTTGCGGTTTCAGCACAAATGATTACCGAAAACCTTGATCCTTCAGTGGACTTGTTAAGGAAGGCCCTAGAGCAGCCAAGTTTTGATTCTGAACCCATGGAACGGGTTAGAGGGCAAATCCTGACGAACATAGATTTCGACGAAAAGGATCCCGAGGAAATTGCCTTTGATGCTTTCATTGACATTATGTTTGGTGACCATCCATTGAACCGAAAAAGGGAAGGTAACAAAACATCGATTACCAATCTGACCCGTGAGGATATTATTGCCGCCTACCAAAATGCGCTGGTCAGGGGGAAAGTTGTCGTGGGTGCTGCCGGGGATATTACAGCAGATCAGTTAGGAGAACTCCTTGATGGTCTACTGGGTGGTTTGCCTGATATAACTCCACCTGTTGTTCCAGCACTTGCATTGCCACAGGAGGGTCAGGTCGAGATAATAGATTTTCCAACACCCCAATCAACAATAGTATTTGGCCATAGGGGATTGATCCGTAATGACCCTGATTTCCTGATGGCATATGTCTTGAATGAGGTATTTGGCAGGTCGGGCTTTAATTCCCGGTTGCAAAAGAAATTACGTGTGGATCTTGGATTGACCTATGGCATAGGATCATTTCTCTCGACATATCAAACTGGTGGAATGGTCATGGGACGTATGGCCACTGCCAATCAAACAGTGAATGAGGCAATCGATGCCATCCGGCAGGAATGGGCCAAAATTGCCAATGAGGGTATAACCCAGGAAGAACTGGATACGATAAAAATGTACCTGAAGGGATCATATCACTTGAGGTTCAAGACCAATGAGGATATTGCGGGGATCTTGGCCGGAATGCAATTGGACAATATACCAGCCTCTTATGTTAAGCACAGAAATGATATGATTGAGGCAATAGAGTTGGAGGATATCAACAGGGTTGCCAAAAACCTGTTTCGTCCGGAAGAGCTGGTCTTTGTGGTTGTTGGACAACCTGACCCCCCTTCTTGATATTACTCACAGACGACACCATCCCCATCCCCATCCCGCATAAATTTGTAAGCAGGGTGGGTTGCGTAGACAGGTGCAATCCCTGCTTTTCGTGCTTCCTTGCAGGTAATTCTGCCATCTCCATTCTCGTCCCATTCTGACGCGGGTTCGGGGGAATAGGGAGTGCCTTCATAAAATATCATTTGGAAGGAATTGCAGTTCTCGATTACCTTGTCAATCGCATTGGCTTCCTCTCGATCAATGGTCAGCTGATATTTCAACCTGGTCTGAATATTACGGTGGACAAACCAGCATTTGTTATAATGAGGTAACCATTCGGCAGCATCAAAATAGCTTTTTTGTTGACGATTGACTTCCGGACTAGCAAGTGTGAGGTTATCCAAATCAGAGGCAAATTGGCGTTTAACCCTGTTGCTGCGGGCACAGAGACCACTGTCATGCGCTTCAACGGTAGCAACCATATGCTCAATGTCCGTTTGTGAGCGAAATTTAAAGTATCTTCCTGTGTAAGGGGAATAAATCCTGCCGTCCATTGACCTTATGATCTCCAGCTCCACACTTTGTGGATATCGGTAATCATTTCGATCGTAAAGGGCACATCTGTTTTCCGGTGCAATCCTTAAACCTCGCCATATCTCCTCGGCAAACAATAGACCAGAATCCAAACCAAGGACTACAAGCAACAAGAAGAATTTCCCTAGATAATTCAGGTATACTCGCTTTGGAACAAATGTCATTAAGTTACATTTCATATATCGACAACGTATCATTTATATACCGGAATAAAAATGAGGCGGGTCATGTTTCTTGATTCCCGCTATAGTAATTCGATTAATCACTTGATTTAGGAATTATGCCATCCCAAAATTTTATCTAGTAAATCTCCTTATAATGTTTAGGCTATGGGATTCAGTTTTTGGTAAATGAATTTAACCCAAATTAAGAATTAAAGGAGGTATTTGATGATTAAGAGACTTTCAGTCCTGGTTATGGTTTCGGTCATGTATGTGTCCCAAGTGTTTGGCCAGGGGCTTCCTGACCTTGAGGGTAGGGAAATTGTGGTTGTTACGGAGAATGCCTACCCGCCTCTGCAGTTTATCGATCCCAATTCCGGTGATGCCATCGGATGGGAATATGATGCAATGGAGGAAATAGCTTCCCTGTTGAATGCCAGCATAACCTACGAGAATATCAGTTGGGATGCCATGATCGCGGCAGTAAGTGAAGGCCAGTTCGATTTGGGCATGACGGGTATCACAATCCGGGAAGACAGAATGGAAAAGGTTGATTTTTCAATCGCTTACATGCGTTCGGAAATGGTCATGATGGTAAGGGGCGATGAAAACAGGTTCAGCAATGCCGAGGAGTTTGCTGCAGATCCTGATTTGCTGATGGCTGCCCAACCGGGTACCACGCCATTTTATGTTGGTGTTTATGATGTTCTTGATGGCAATGAACAAAATCCCAGAATTGTATTGTTTGAAACCTTTGGCGCTGGGGTTCAGGCCTTGAAAACAGGAGATGTTGACCTTGTACTGACCGATGGAACGGCTGGTGCGGGTTATGTCGATGCCTCGGATGGTGGTCTGAAAATCATAGGAAGTCCATTGGGAACCGAGGACTTTGGATTTATATTCCCCAAGGGCTCCGATTTGGTTGAACCCATGAACGAGGCAATCAAGGCAATGCAGGCTTCCGGGTCCATAGATGCCTTGAACAAAAAATGGTTTCTTGATTATAAGTTGGGACAATAACCCACTTTTGCTATCAGGCTTGCCCTTGATGGGGTGAAGCCCACCCAGAAATACTAAATGGGCCCCGGAGACCGACAAAAGGAAGATTTCCCCTGGTGGTTAGTCATCACCGGGGGAGTTGGTATTTTTGCCTTCTTTCAGATACTCTCTAATGAGATTTATACCAAGGTATTGACTGCTCTATCTACCGGGATATACATCACCATTTTCGTGACCTTGGTGGCCTTTTTCATGGCTTCGGTTATCGGTTTGCTTTTGGCTTTGGCGAGTTTATCCAAATATCTTTTACTCAGGCAATTTGCGAGGCTTTATATAGAGGTAGTCAGAGGGGTACCGATTTTGGTCTTGCTACTTTATGTGGCCTTTGTGTTTGCCCCTGCCCTGGTGTTGGGCTGGAACCATATTGCGGAGTTTTTGGGCCTGGAACCTGCAAGAACCAGAGACTTTTCGTTATTGTGGAGAGCAATTCTGGCGCTTACCATTGGTTATTCAGCCTTTATTGCAGAAGTATTCAGGGCAGGCCTGTTGTCAGTTCCCCAAGGTCAGATTGAAGCCTCGCTTTCGCTGGGTCTCAATTCCTG
>CAZHIL010000276.1:0-1545 GCA_964532985.1 uncultured Albidovulum sp.
TGTTACATTGCAATTCAAGGATTCAAAGGCCTGCAGTGTAGCTGGGGCAGGAGGTGCACCTGCCGTGAAGACCTCCACCTTATGCTTGATTTTTCTTCTTTCCTTCTCGGGGGCATTGGCAAGCATGTTCAATACGATCGGAGCTCCACCCAAATGGGAAATACCTTCGTCGGCAATCATATCAAAGATGTATTTCGCGGTAATATCCCGGCAACAGAATACTGTTCCACCAAGGAGAGGCATCATCCAGGAATGATTCCAGCCATTGCAATGAAACAATGGAACAATTGCGAGGAATTTTGGAAATAGGGTCAATCGCCAGCTGACAACAGTCCCCATGGTCATCAGGTAAGCTCCACGATGCTGGTAAACCACTCCTTTCGGCTTGCCTGTTGTTCCTGAAGTATAATTCAGTGAAATGCTTTCCCATTCATCATCGGGAAAAATCCATTCGAAGTCCGGATTGCCTGAAGCGACCAACTCCTCATACTCCATGTATTTGGAACTTGTCTCATATTCGGACAACTCGTCATTGGCCTCGATGATCATAGGGGCCTTATTGTCATTTTCATTGATAGCCTCCTCAATCAGGGGAAGAAATTGACTATCAACAATAATCAGTTTCGGATTGGCATGTCCAAGGATGTATTCAATCGTACCCTTGTCCAGCCTGACATTGATTGTATTCAACACAGCACCACAGGCTGGTACGCCAAAATGTGCCTCCACTTGGGGTATAGTATTCGGCAGGATGGTCGATACCACATCACCGGGTTTGATACCCAATCGACTTAATCCGGAGGCAAGACAGGAAATCCTTTCGGCATATTGGGAATAATTATATCGACGGGAACCGTAAACCAGGGCTTCACGATCTGGATAAACATTTTTTGCCCGGTTGAGATGGGAAAGTGGGGTTAAAGGTACAAAATTTGCTTCGCAGCGCTCCAAACCGCTTTCATCTTCCAACCACCCCATAATTTCCTCACAAACAATTACATAAATTAGTCCTGAACTTGACTATAGCAGGATTTCAACTTTTTCCCACCCGTAGAATTCCCCGGCAGGATCATACTGGGGTTAGTAGAAAGTTCGCTTGTCCAGTTTCATTTCCTGTAGTAGTGCAGGGGGCTCAAACCGCTTGCCAAATTGGTCTTTCAGTGATTTACAAAGGGTAATGGCCTGATCAATACCCTGGGTATCCACCCATGAAAAGGGACCCCCTGACCAAGGTGCAAAACCCCAGCCGAAAATAGCCCCAACATCACCTTCCCTTACATCAACCAGAACATCCTCTTGAAGGGTCTTGATGGCTTCCACGATCTGAATGACCAGTAGTCTGTCTTTTACCGTGGTTACAGAAGGTTGTTCTGATGAAGGAGGAAAGAGATTACCGATACCTTCCCATAAACCAAGCCTTTTGCCCTTCGAATCATATTCGTAAAACCCGGCATTGGATTTACGGCCCAACCGTCCGATGCCAGCCAGCTTGAATACCACTCGATCAGCATCATTCTCCACATAAAAATTACCCAAGGCCTTTCT
>CAZHIL010000277.1:0-7898 GCA_964532985.1 uncultured Albidovulum sp.
ATATCATCATATTCAAGATTTATACGAAACCGGTTTGCACGTTGTTCCGCCATGCAGTGAAAACGCTTAGGGATCGGTATTATTCCTGTATAATTATGAGGCCACCTTGCTTTACCCGCAGGTTGTTTGCTTTTTTGGTCACTCTTGTTGGTAGGTTGCTTCGTGGAATTTCTGCGGGACGTGAGTTCATCAAGAGTCATCCCTAGTACACTGGAGAGAGCTATAACTGTACTGAGTTTAGGTTCATTCTTTCCTGCCTCGAGTTGGCTTATTTGGGGCTGGGTGAGTTGACTGAGCTTGGCCAGATCTTTCTGGGTTAAATTACGTGCCCGGCGGGCTTCCTTAAGGTTCTCTGCAAAATCCATATATTGAAAATATATAATTCATTTATATTTTTTTGTACTTTGGGGAAATAAACACCTATTTTCACCCCTGATGTGAAATTTCAAGAGGTTCGCTGTCCGATCCAATTGTAACCTCACCCCAATTCCATTCCGGGACATTCACTAACGTAGCTTATGGTCATGATTCAAACCAAAATGGTCATCTTGGGTGGTCTGAAGAATATGGTCTATAACACCCATAACCATCAAGATGCATCAACCTTGATGGTTATAATGTCTGAGTCATGATATTGTTGGTGATGAACCGAGGAAGCAAGGTGGCGCAGCATTCTCAAGGAAACTTCCTTTTCCATGGAGACCACTTCAGGATGATCACCTAGCGAGGAAATCCTGTCTTCAAGATTATTTTCATTCACAGCAGCTATGACTTCCAATTTTGCCGCGTTCCCTTCTTTTTGAATACTCAGAAAGAGAACGCGATCACTACGATCTGGGTCCCTATCAGTATCAGAAAGGGTGTGCAACGCTTCTTCTGCAACTGCATCAAGCCTTTCCAAGGCTTGTTTATTCAATTGGTTTTTCTGTGCAAACTTACCTAGGAACTCCCTCATTTGGTGTAAGGAATCATTTGAGAAGGGTACTTTTAGCTTATACCTGCGTGGTGCCGTCAATTCCTGATATAGGGTTAACAGGATTGCAGTAAGACCACCAGCTGTCATGCCATTTTCAAATATTCCACCAGCAAGGCCTGCCAAGAGTTCTGGGAAGATCAAGTCGTTCTGGCATCCTACCCCCACCCAAAATGCCACACCTACGGTCAATGCCTTGCGATGATCAGACGCATCTTGAATGACCACTCTCATCCCAACCACGAACAACATTGCCAATAAAACGGCAATGTAGGATGCAGCAACTGGACCAGGAATTGCCAATACAACAGCAAGTACTTTGGGAACAAATGCCACCAAGACAAAAGTGGCCCCAAGAGCCACTCCTACACTGCGAGCACCAACACCGGTCAAGGCGGTAACCGAAATACTTGTAGAATATGTGGTATTAGGAACAGTTCCTATTAATCCTGATAGCAGGTTGCCAAGCCCGTCTGCTCCGACAGCTCCTTGTACGGATCTGTAGTCTATTGCCCTAGGGGTTCGCCATGAAACCCTCTGAATTGCCACGCCGTCACCTAACGTTTCAATTGCCCCAACCAGGGTCACAAATATGAAAGCCGGTAACAAAGTCCAAAATGCAGGACCAAATGACAAGTCCATTCCTGGCCACTGCCCCGAAGGCAATCCTATCCAACTTGCATCCCTTATACTTTGGAAATCATAAATACCGTAATAACTTGCTACAATACTTCCTGCCACAATGCCAACTACTGGTGCCCACAGTCGCCAAAAACCTCGGGCCTTTAAGGCAATCAAGCAAATTACCAATGCCGTAACGGCAGCGGAAACATGAGCCGAAGGAGCTGGAGCATCGCTTGGAACATCTGTTAACATCCCAAATACAAGCGGCATAACCGTTACTGGAATCAACATAATTACAGTTCCCGCAACAGACGGTGTCAGAATTTTACGAAACAGGGATAATCTCCAGGACAACAAAAACTGAAAAATGGAGGAGATAACCACCAAAGTTGCTAGCAAAGCTGGCCCACCTTCGACAATGGCACTGACACAGACTGCGATAAAGGCCCCAGATGTACCCATCGCAAGTACATAACCAGCACCGATTCGACCCACTTTTACAGCTTGGATTACAGTTGTAATTCCACTTACTAAGACAGCCCCAAAAACTGCCCAGGGAATGTAGTCTTCATAGCCCCCAGCTGCTTGAATGACAAGGGCAGGTGTTAATACAATACCAGCGATACAAAGTACCGCAAGTTGAATACCCAACCCTGTGGAAAGGGAAACCGGGGGAATCTCGTCAGCCTGGTAACGAATACTGACAGTTTGTTTAGAATCTGTATCTGACATCAGTTGTTCTCCTTGAAGGAATCCTGAATTAAACGATTATTAGACATAACTATTGTCATTTAGCCACTAACGAACGCCATGCGTTGTAGGATTGATGTTTGAGTGCAATAGTCCAATTATTTTCATCTTGGGTCGTAAAGTAAATTATTCTTGAAAAATTCCCGCTGTAAATACAATTTTCCTTGGTATAATTGAAATTAAGAAAACTGCATTACACCAATCAGACTGCTGTCAAGAATGGCATTACTGTTAATACCTATAAAATGAAACAACTGGCAAAAACAATAAAATTACTTGTCTGGATTGCATTTACCATGAAGTTTTATTTGAAAATATTTCCATTCGGACTTAACCTAAATCAACGGCTGTTTTTCTGGATCTTGATATATTATGACAATTGAAACCGTTCCCTTCGAATCAAAAGAATCGGAATTAAAGAGGTATATAAAACCTTCCCTTATCAATACCATTCCCCATTACCTGCCCCTTGGTATTTTCCCATTGATCTTTCTTGCTGCCATCAATGGCGGATGGTGGTTGCTTCCTGCCTTCATTTATATGAGCGTGAGTGATTTTTTTGACAAATTGCTGGGTGTGGATGGTAAAGTTCTTGACCCCTACAATACCCCTGAACAAAGATTGTTCTGGCACAACCTGCCTGTATGGATTTGGGCTTTCCTTTGGCCGATTACCCTATTGTTTTGCATGTGGCAGATTTTGGTAGCAGGTCATTTGTCTATTTGGGAAAGCATAGCGATGGCCATAATCTTAACCATGGAGGCACAAGCTGTTTTCGTCATAGGCCACGAAATGATTCACCGGAGAGTCAAATGGGAGAGACGTGTTGGAGAGTTTTTGCTGGCATCCGCATCATATCCCACATATGCCACAGAACATGTTTACATACATCATGCCAAGGTTGGTACGCCTTATGATGTCGGATCAGCTCCCAAGGGTGAAAGTTTCTGGAGTTATCTCCCCAAGGAACTTGTCAGCAATATAACCAATTCCTGGGCACTTGATAAAGATCGCCTGGCACGACGCGGACTTCCCGCTTGGCATTATTCGAATCCCTTCTGGCGCTATGGGTTTGGGCTTCTGTTCTGGTATAGTGCCGCATATCTCATGGGAGGAATATGGGCCATACCCATTTTTATATTTTTGGGATTTGGTTGTGTCTTCTCGATGAAACTCTCCAATTATCTTCAGCATTATGGTTTGCGTAGGGTCCTTTTGCCTACTGGAAGATGGGAAAAAGTGGCCCCACGTCATTCATGGAGTGCCGATTTCAAGTTCAGTAATTGGATGTTTTTCAATATGCAAAGACATGCCGACCATCATGCTACCGCCTCAAGGCACTATCCCTTGCTGCAAGTTCGGGGTCCCGAAGAATCCCCTGAACTGCCCGGAACCTATGGGGACATGATGAAGATACTGTTGAGACCCAAGAAGTGGTTCGAGAAAATGGACCCCCTGGTTGAACAATGGCGTGAATATTTTTATCCCGATATGGATGATTGGAGTGCCTATGACAGCCCGGTAGCCATGGCAAGACCCGATGATTTTCCAGCAATCGTTGAAATTTTTGACGCCTCACCCAGACTGGCCAAATGGATTGAAAGCCATCCTAAATTACTTGATAGTTTGAAAGCAAAGGAGTTTATTGATCTCGACCTACCAAAAGGATTTGATGCTGATCCTGAAGTTGATTCATTGATACGCAAAGGATTGGCAAGGGTTTACTGGACTTATGAAATGGATGTCCAGGAAATCAAGGAAAGAATAGGCGAATGGCCTGCTGCTGATGCTGATGAAACTGCCCAGATTGTCCAGGATTGGACAAATGACAAGGCCTTTCAAATTGGTATGCATGTGGTTAGGGGTAATTTGACACCCGTCGAGGCTTCCAAGGCTTATTCAAATTTGGCCGAAGCTTCTGTTTCATCTATATTCGAAACTGTGGTTGCCGATTTTGAGGAGCGGATGGGGGCTCTTCCATTTTCAATAGCAGCAATATTTCTCAATGATCTGGCTACCCGACAAATCCAGCTTGGGTCTGACCTTGAGCTACTACTAATCTATGACGACATGGACAATGACAAGAGTGCCCGACTGGATCAGAGATTCAGGGAGTCATTGAACATTTTGACGGCTGAAAGTTTGATATTCGAACCAGTCCGAAACAATTCCAATTCGATTTCATCCCTTAAATTAAGCGAGTTGGAAAATTTCGGTACAAGGAATACTGATCAAGCCATATCAATTCTTACCAAATCCCGTTGTATCTACACAAACGGTACAACTGACATGGCCAAGATCTTTGATCGTGAACGTGGCAAATTAAGGGATGCTTATAATATCGAACATCCTCCTCTTGATAATTCGAGTACAAGTCAAAATGCAGAAACTGATATTTCCATCAATAAAACCTTGACGGATGCCCTGAAAAAGGTGGATCAGATTGCACGCTACTTTCAATTATCCTCGACAAACGAGGAATTGCACAAAGAAGCATTAACTGTCGAGAATGTACTTGCCATGGTAGATAAGGAAAAGATGGTGCAGGTGGCTTCAGACTTGAGGGAAATACGAGGAGCAGTATCGCTGGCTGGAGGTGAGGATATCGAAAGTTGCTCAAAAAGTGTCAAGTCATTTGTGGCAAAAAACTGTGGTCATGAAGATTTTGCCGACCTGAAAACCATTGTTGAAGAACAGGCAGCAACTACTGCAGACCAAATCAATTCAATAATTCAATAACCATGAATAATCAGTTGGTCTCAACGAGACTTTGATTTTTTGAACCTCATGCAATCCATTTTGACCAAATCAACAAGGGCCGATCGTGGATTTATCAACCGTCCTGTACTCACACCGCATCTGCAATTCCGTCTACTGGAAAACAAACAGGTCTTGCTGGTTTCGGAATTTTTCAATACGCTGATCAATGGCGAGATCTATTGCCATCTCCTGCCTCTTCTTGATGGATCCCATACCATTGATCAAATCGCAGCCAAACTTGATGGCGTTTATTCAGCATCAGATATCTTTGGTGTGGTTTTTTCACTTTCGGCAAGGGGTTATATTGTATCTGCCGAGCACTCCTTCAATCAGGGGCAGGCATCATATTGGACAAATTTGGGAGCATCTCCCTGTTGGGCCGAAGAAAGACTTGGAAATACCCCAATAGCTATAGCGGAAAGCGATAACCTTTTGATCCAGAAGATTTTAGATACTGGTGTTACAATTGATCACGATGAAGCACAGTTAACTGTGGTAACATGTAAAAATTACCTGGATTCTCACCTCCAGGAATTAAACAAGTTGTATCTGAGCCAAAATAAACCATGGATTTTGGTTAGACCTTCCGGCATTGAACCGATGTTAGGACCCGTATTTGGTTGCAATTATGGAAACGCCTGTTGGGATTGTCTTGCAACCCGTCTTCGATGCCATCAGGAGGTACATGAATTCCTGAGAAACGTCGGTGGACAGCAGGCAACTTTTGATACCGTACCCCTAAATCCAGATTTGAAGGACTCGGTTTACCGGTTTTTCGCAGCCGAAATCATGAAGTGGATCGTTCTTGGGAATACAACTTTGATTCACAATCATGTCATGGCATTTAATACGGGCAAGATGGATATTTCCTGGCATAAGGTGGTAAAGAGACCTCAATGTGTATATTGTGGGGATAATTCCCTTAATGACCCCAATCGTGAACCCCTGCCCATAATTTTGGAGTCAAAAACCAAATCCATATCGCAAGGGAAAGGAACACGAACGGTTTCCGCAGATGTAACTTTGGCAAAGTACAAGCATCTGGTAAGTCCCATTAGTGGAATTGCCTCATGGCTATCCCCAAGAACCGACGAAACAAATGAATGGCTTCATGTCCATTGGGCCGGTAGCAATCTTGGATTGAAGATAAAAAGTTTGAACTCACTCCGTCGTAGCCTGAGAAGTAAAAGTGCTGGTAAGGGTTCAACACGTACGCAATCTGAAGTCGGTGCCCTTTGTGAAGCAATTGAACGATACTCGGGTGGCTACTTTGGTGATGAAATCCGAATTAACAGGGCATTCGAAGATTTTTCAAAGGATGGTAATGCCATTCATCCCAATGATGTTCAATTATTCAGTGACTACCAATTTGATAATGCGGAGGAGATAAATTCTGAAGGTCATCCTTACAATATGATTCCCCAACGGTTTGACCATGAATTGATTAGGGAATGGACACCTGTGTGGTCATTAACTCAAAATCGGCATCTCTACCTTCCTACAACCATGCTATACTTCATGCTTTCCGAATTACGCAAACCTACCGATCTGATAGCCGATTCAAATGGTTGTGCTGCCGGCAACACAATTGAGGAAGCAATTCTGCAGGGTTTCTATGAGCTAGTAGAAAGAGACGCCTTTGCCATTTGGTGGTACAACAGGTTGCGAATGCCCTCGGTAAACCTGAATTATTTTGATAATGAATTTCTGAATCAGGCAAAACCATATTATGAAACCTGCGAACGGGATTTATGGGTACTAGACATCACTTCTGATATTGGAATACCCACCTATGTTGCAATTTCCAACCGGCCAGATGGTGAAACCGAGGATATAATATATGGTGCTGGAACACACTCCGATCCGAAGACAGCCGTCACTCGTGCAATATGCGAATTGAATCAGTGTTTATCCTGGATGCCAAAACATGGAAAAGATCAAGGACAGCCAGCAATAGATGAACCAAAGGTCTTGGACTGGTTCAGAAACGGTAGGCTTCAAGATTGTTCCTGGCTTGTACCTGCAACAGAAAATTCGGAAAAGGGAAAAGTCAATTCCAATAAACAACTCGAATTTCAGGATTTGAGAGAAGAAATTGACTATTGCAGAGGCTTGGTAGAAGATAGGCGGATGGAATTTTTGGTGTTGGATCAAACCCGACCCGATATTGGATTGAATGTTGTGAGGGTTATTGTTCCGGGATTGAGACATTTCTGGCCACGAATGGCACCTGGTCGTCTTTATGAGGTTCCTGTAGCAATGGGTTACAATAAAAAACCACTGAAGGAATTCGAAATGAACGAAATACCTGTTTTCGCATGAGCAGAGAAAAATGGATTTTGAAACTACATTAAAGCTAACCCAAAAGAGATTGTCCGAGGAAGATGGCAATTTGGGGAATTTGCTGGAATTGGCCAAAGGATGGACACATGAATGTCTGATCTCCGGTAATGAATGGGACAGTATCGTGGAACAGGCCAGTCATTTACCCAAATCAATGGGGGCTTTTCCCTTCGGCTTTGAATTCCCGCTACATGATGAAAACCCCGTGGCTGATTTTGGCGCAAGCCTTTCTGGAGGTACCCTCACCGGAAATATTTTTCATGATCGCGCCAAGTCTTCAGGTTCAAACAAGCTCGCAATTGCCATAGCTAATCTACTCAACTTACTTGATAGCAAGGATTCCAAACTACAGTCCGTCGTTGGTCGTAAGGTAATGTTGGAATTTGATGTCGGTTCAGCCAAAAATGGAATACCTGAACTACCCGGGTTTTTTCTTCGACCTGGTAAC
>CAZHIL010000278.1:0-20415 GCA_964532985.1 uncultured Albidovulum sp.
TCTCTGGGAAACCCTCGGAACTGGATAGTAAAATGGCTAATTTATGTGAATTCAGTGGCAAGAAATTATTGGCAAGTGCCGGAATCAAGGTTCCAAAGGGCAAACTTGCTATTACGGTTGATGAAGTCGCAATTGCATTTCGGGAAATAGGACCCTGTGTTTTAAAGGTCCAGGTACCAACCGGGAAAAGGGGTAAGTCGGGAGGCATTCGCAAGGCAGATAATCTTGAGGAAGCAACAAACCTGGCCAAGTCAATGTTTGGTATGGATATTGCCGGCCATGAAGTTAAGCAAATCTTACTAGAGGAAGTGGCCAATATAGCTACGGAATGTTATGTGGCCATAATGAATGACACCCGAACCAAGGGACCAATGCTGGTGTTTTCAACCATGGGAGGGATGGATGTTGAGGAAATATCCCAACAGGACCCAAGCCAGATGATTTTCAAGCCCATCCCCTTCGGTGATTCTATTTCCAGGGAATTTCTTAGGGATACCATTGGTCACCTGCCACTTGTATCCGACAAAATGATCGATACCATTCAGCAATTGTTTCAGGTCTATCGTTCGAATGATGCCGAACTCCTGGAAATTAACCCTCTGGTGATAACCAGTCATGGAGCCATAATTGCCATTGATTGCAAGTTCATTCTGGACGCCTCATCAATTTATCGGCAGGAGCAACTTGAAGGCGAAATTGCACCTGAAATTCAAACCGAGCTGGAAATGAGAGCTTCCCAAAGTGGTCTCAAATACATAGAACTTGATGGCAATGTTGGGGTTATCGCCAATGGCGCCGGACTTACCATGACCTCGATGGATGCCATAACATATTTCGGTGGAAAACCGGCCAATTTCCTTGAAATAGGTGGCGAGGCCTATACTAAAAGCAAGGAGGCTTTGGAAATACTGTTGCAAAATCCCAACGTCAAATCCATTCTGGTCAATTTTTGTGGGGCATTCGCACGAACGGATGTCATGACCGAAGGAATCGTGAAGGCATGGAAAGAACTCGAACCGGACATACCGGTATTCTTTTCGATAAATGGGACTGGTTATCTTGAAGCAATATCCATGGTCAGGGAAGAGTTGAATCTGGAGCCTTATGATTTAATGGATGATGCTGTTATCAAGGCTGTGGAAGCAGCGGGTTAGAGATCAAGAATGATATTGAGAAAGCAACATCGTGTCCTGATATTTGGCATAACCGGAAAGCAGGGAACCTTCTGGGGAGCCGAAATGATCAAATATGGCACAAATGTGGTCGGAGGTGTTAACCCTCGCAAGGCCGGACAGGATCATTTGGGTTTACCGGTTTATGCTTCTGCAAGCCATGCTGCTCAGGATTTGGATTTTCATACAGCCCTGTTTTTTGTACCCCCTGCTGCCTGCAAGCAGGCTGCTAGGGATGCCTGTGAAGCCGGAGCAAAGGTTGTTATTTGTCTAACTGAGCATATTCCGGTTCAGGATGTCATGGAAATGATAACCATCGCCCGTTTGAACGGAACACAAATCATCGGTCCAAATACTGCCGGAATGGTAACGCCGGGTGAGGCTTTCGCAGGTATCATGCCGGGGTTTAACAACAAGGTTTTCAAGGAAGGTTCCATTGGAGTTATATCCAGATCGGGAAGTTTGGGAACCTTGGTCTGCCTGAATCTTGTTCAGAGTGGTTTTGGTCAATCTGCCTTTTATGGTATCGGAGGTGATCCTATTATCGGTACTGATACCAGGGAGGCCCTGAAACACCTTGATGAGGATGAAAAAACCAAAGCGATTGTGATTTGCGGGGAAATCGGTGGTACGGCAGAGGAAGAAGCATCTGAATTAGCCAGAACCATTGACAAACCGGTTGTTGCATTCATTGCAGGGAAGAGTTCCCCGGAAGGTAAAAAGATGGGGCATGCAGGTGCCATCGTATCAGGGAACTCGGGCAGTTACAAGGCAAAACGGAGTTATCTGGAAAAAAATGGAATACGGGTGGCAGACATTCCCAGTCAAGTCCCCGGTCTGCTCAAGGCCAATGATGAATTAAGAGTACAATAGAGACCAACAACTGATTCACTGATGTTTTGTAATGATTGAACTCCAAAGTTCAATAAAACCAGTTGAACACCCATTTTGAGAATAGGTAAACTCCAAAACATTTTTTCTAAATTGCCATGATTATAGAACATTGTTTTTCAGATGTTTATATTTCTTGAAAATAATAAAATAATTTCCTAATTCACTCACCCTAATCCTTTTCTGTTCTCTAGGAAGTGAGCAAATGAAGTATTTTCCCTTGTTTTTAGATTTGGCTGAAAAAAAGGTAGCTATCTCCGGTGCGGGCGAAACAGCGGTTCCAAAAATAAGATTGCTGTTGAAAACCGATGCCCGGATTGAGGTATTCGGCAAGAAGCCGGCTCCAGATGTTATCAACTGGCACAACCGGGGCAAGCTTAATTTCCGTGACCGGGAGATAAGGTCAGATGATTTGCAGGGGTGCGTACTCCTTTACGGTGCCAACAACAATCCCGAAGAGGATCGGAAAGTATTAGCTTTGGGTGAGGCAAAGGGTGTTTTGGTCAATATCGTTGACAATCTCCAACTCAGTCAATTCATAACCCCGGCCATTGTTGACAGGGATCCAATAACCGTAGCCATCGGTACGGAAGGAACAGCACCTGTATTGGCACGCAAGATAAAGGCAAGGGTCGAAGATTTGCTTCCGGAATCAATTGGCAAAGTAGCAAAAATCAGCACAACATTCAGGGAAAGGGTGGCTTCAAAACTATCAAGCCTTCAAATCAGATCTTTCTGGTCTTCGTACTTTGAAAGGATACTGACTAAAAAGGTTCTAGAAGTACCAGAGGAAGAACTTCTCGAAAATCTGGAAGAAACTCTTGAAAACTATGATCCGGACCAGGAAGAACAAAGTGTTTATTATTTTGTGGAATCTAGTACCACTAGTCCCGATTTACTTACGGTCAAGGCCCGAAGACTGATTGAAAATGCCGATGTGGTTTTTTATGACAGCCAAATTTCCAAATTTATACTTGAGCTGGCACGGCGGGAAGCAATACTCGTTGACCTAGACCAGAGAACCGAGCTTGAAGGTCAATCTCGACAACAGATAATCGCATCAATTTGCCAGGAATTTTCCCATGGTGAAACGATACTGCAGTTGGGTTCCAATTCCCTCCAGATGTGGGAATCGCTTGGTTCAGAAATGGCTGAAATAGAGGATTTGGGAATAAAATTCGAATTCGTACCAGGTGTTTCACCAATCAAGACAAAAAGTACGAGGGAAAGGTCTGGAGACCTGCTTTCGGTATTCCTTGATGACCGATCAAGATGGAAAAACGGTGTCAATTTGAGTTCCATTCACCCCAGACAACCAAAAAACACCGAAGGATTGAAGGAACAGTATTCCAACAGCCTAGTTGGTGAACTTGCCTCTTTAGAATCCAGAATGGCATTGAGGGAAAACTGATGGCAAGGAAATACTTACCCAAGGTTATTACCTCCAACCACTTGCTTGAAGGTGACGTGATTTATTTTTCCGAGAAAGGAAATTGGGTCAGAAACATTGCCCAGGCTGCTGTTTTCCTTGACCCAGAGACGGCTGATGCTAAACTTGCCGAAGCCGATAAGCAAAGGAATATTCACGTGGGTGCCTATCTCGCCGATGCCAAACTTGATTCGGAAGGTCGGCCTGAACCTGTTCATTTCAGGGAACAATTCAGAACCCTCGGACCATCCAATTATTTTCATGGAAAACAAGCTGGAGCCTAGATGTATAACTACAATGAATTTGATCATGATTTTGTCCGTACACGGGTAGAGGAATTCAGAGATCAGGTTGAGAGACGGCTGTCCGGAACCTTGACCGAAGAGGAATTCAAACCCCTGAGACTGAAAAACGGACTTTACCTGCAACTTCATGCGTATATGCTCAGGGTTGCCATACCCTATGGAACCTTGAACAGCAAACAGATGCGACAACTGGCCATGATCGCCGAAAAATGGGACAAAGGCTACGGTCATTTCACCACCCGCCAGAATATTCAATTCAACTGGCCCAAGCTCAAGGATGTACCAGATATTCTGGATGCCCTAGCTGATGTCTCGATGCATGCCATACAAACGTCCGGCAACTGTATAAGGAACGTAACTGCAGATCATTTTGCGGGGGCTGCCCGTGATGAAATTGAAGACGCCCGCATGACAGCGGAACTGTTGAGGCAATGGTCAACGGACCATCCGGAATTCCAATATCTGCCAAGAAAGTTCAAGATTGCCGTCACCGGTTCGCCAAATGACAGAGCGGTAACCCGTGCTCATGACATTGGCCTCAGAACCATAAGGGATGCCGAGGGAAGAAAAGGATACGAAGTATTGATCGGAGGTGGTCTGGGCAGGACCCCCATGATAGGAAAAGTTGTGAGAGAATTTCTCCCCAAGGAGGACCTATTGCCTTATGTTGAGGCAATATTAAGGGTTTACAATCTTAGTGGGAGAAGAGACAACAAATACAAAGCCCGTATCAAGATCCTTGTCCATGAAACAGGTATCGAGGAATTGAAAACACAAATCGAAAAGGAATTTGTCTCCCGCAAGTCAGAGTTTCCAGGAGTCAATCCCGACTTGCTCCAAACCATTGAACAGGATTTTTCACCTCCTGAATACGACAGGTTGTCGATTGATGATTATGTATCAAGGATTGCCCATGACCCTGAATTCAGGGAGTGGGTAAAGAATAATGTTGCCCGACACAAGGTTCCAGAGTACGGAATAGTTACCGTTTCATTGAAGCCCGTTGGTGGAACACCAGGTGATGCGACTGCTGATCAGATGAGGGTTATGGCCAATCTTGGGGAAAAATATGCCCATGATGAACTGCGGGTGAGTCATGAGCAGAACATTGTACTTCCACATGTTCCCAAGGCCCACATTCCTAAAATTTACGATGAATTGAATAAAGCCGGGTTGGCTACTCCCAACCTTGGCCTGTTGTCGGATATTATCGCCTGCCCTGGTATGGACTATTGTGCTTTGGCTACCGCACGCTCGATTCCCATTGCTCAGGATATTGCCAAGCGATTTGACCATTTGAAATTGGAGCAGGAAATCGGCCCGCTGAAAATCAAGATTTCAGGTTGCATCAACGCCTGTGGTCATCATCACGTGGGGCACATAGGTATTCTTGGTCTAGACAAGGCCGGTGTGGAGAATTATCAGATTACCCTTGGTGGCAATGCCACGGAGGATGCACACATCGGGACAAGGGTTGGTCCGGGTTTTTCTTCCGAAGAACTCATTCCTGCCCTCGAAAGATTGTTGAAGTCCTATCTGAAACTCAGGGAATCACCCGATGAAACCTTTTATAATTGTTATAACCGGCTGGGTATGGACCCCTTCAAGGAGGCACTGTATCCTCATTTGAAGACCAAACACAAAGAGAGGGTAGAACATTGAGTAAAATTGTTCGAGATCATGGTTTTGACCAGGACAGTTTGAGGGAAGAAGATTTCATAACCCTGGAGACCTTGAGAAAGGGCGTTGAAAATCCGGTCAGGCTTGACCTGAACAACGATGAGAATCCAGATGAGCTTCAACCTTTTTTCTGTTGGCTTGAATTGATCAGAATTCCCTTTCTGGATTTTAATGATGGCCGGGGATTCAGCATGGCCAAAAGATTGAGGCAATTGGGTTATCAAGGGGTCCTGAGGGCACAGGGTTATCTAATTGCCGATCAATACAGGATGGCTAGATTAAGCGGATTTGATGAAATTGAAATAGATGATCTGCTTGCTGCACGACAACCTGAATGGCTTTGGCAAAGCCAGGTCCTCAAGAAAAACTTGAGTTATCAGGATCGATTGCTGAAAACGGGTTAGTTTTGAGGTTAAAGCTGTTGTCCCGGCCGGCCGCAACAATGCTTGAATTTCTTCCCGGACCCGCAATGGCAGGGTTTGTTTCTTCCCGGTTTCTGATAAGGCGTGTTTCTTGGCTTTTTGGAATCCATGCCTGATCCGGATTGTTGTCGGGCTGAATTTGCGACTGGTGTCTTGCCATTGCCGGTAGTTGCTTCCCGAGGTTTGCCTGGTTCCGAAATAACAGGCCTGGTAAATGAAACCAGGCGGGTAACCGAATTGTTGATATTGGAAAGCAGGGACTGAAACAATCCGAAACCTTCTCTTTTGAATTCATTCAATGGGTCTTTTTGGGCATAGCCGCGGAACCCGATTACGGAACGTAGATGTTCCAAGGCAACCAAATGTTCCCGCCAATGGTGGTCCATGGACTGCAGAAGTATCTGCTTTTGCATGATGCCCATTATTTCCGGGCTAAATTCCGCCTTTCTTTTTTCATAATACTCGGTAGAGGCATCATATATTCTTTCCCGTACGGTCTCTTCGTCAACACCATCTTCCTCAGCCCATGATTCCATGGGAAGATCAACTCCTGTATTCTTGTGTACAGCTTCCCTCAATTCTTTCATTTCCCATTGATCAGGATATGATTTTGGAGGTATATACTGATCAACAAAGGTATCAACGACCTCTAGCCGCATTTCTTCAATTATGTCGGAAACATCCTCACTTTCAAGCACTTCCATACGCTGGGAAAAAATGGCTTTTCTTTGATCATTCATCACATCATCGTATTTCAAAAGTTGTTTTCTGATGTCAAAGTTTCTCCCTTCAACCTTGCGTTGGGCCTTTTCCAGGGATTTATTGACCCATGGATGAACGATGGCCTCGTTTTCTTCCATCCCGATGGTATTAAGTACCTTGTCAAGCCGTTCCGAACCAAATATTCGCATCAAGTCATCTTCCAGGGAAAGGAAAAATGATGAATTGCCTGGATCACCCTGTCTTCCAGAACGCCCCCTGAGCTGATTATCAATCCGCCGAGATTCATGGCGTTCCGTAGCCAGTACAAACAATCCACCCGCCTTGATTACTATTTGCTTGTCTTCGGCAACTTCTTGCTCGATTTTGGCTCTGATCTCGGCAGGATCCTGTTCGGTATTCTCTTCAAGTTTTTCCAAGACTTTCATTTCAACGTTACCGCCCAATTGTATGTCCGTACCTCTACCCGCCATGTTGGTGGCGATGGTTATGGCTCCGGGAATTCCTGCTTCGGCAATAATCTTGGCTTCCTGTTCATGATGACGTGCGTTGAGCACATTATGTTTCAATCGGTTTTTGGTTAGAATCTTTGAAAGGGTTTCGGATTTGTCGATTGAAGTGGTTCCGACCAAGATGGGTTGTTTCCTGTCATGGGCTTCCTTGATGGCCTTGAGTATGGCATGGTGCTTTTCCTTTGAAGTACGGTAAACACGATCATCTTCATCAATTCTGGCCACAGGTTCGTTGGTTGGTATTTCGACTACACCGAGACCATAGATTTCCCCAAACTCTTCAGCCTCGGTCAAAGCCGTACCTGTCATTCCGGAAAGTTTGGAATACAAACGGAAATAATTTTGAAATGTAACGGATGCCAGGGTAACATTCTCGGACTGGATGGGAACCCTTTCCTTGGCTTCAATGGCCTGATGCAAGCCCTCGCTCAGCCTTCTGCCAGTCATCATTCTTCCGGTAAATTCGTCAATCAGGACAACCTGCCCATTTCTTACAATATAGTCCTTGTCCTTGAAGTAGGCCTTGTTGGCTCTCAACCCTTGGGTTACATGGTGAACTATGGTAACTGATTCGGCATCATAAAGTGATTGGTTTTCTGGCAGGAGTTCCTTTTCCTTGAGAAGTATCTCAAGATGATCGTTGCCTTCATCCGTGAGGGTGACGTTTCTTGTTTTTTCATCCAGCTCATAGTCCTCGGTCTCCACCAAGGGGATAATATTCTGAATTGAATTGTATAGTTCGGAGCGGTCTCCGGCCGGACCTGAAATAACCAGAGGAGTTCTGGCTTCATCGATCAGGATGGAATCAACCTCGTCAATGATGGCAAAATGATGTCCCCTTTGCACCATGGTTTCAAGAGTTGGAACCATGTTGTCACGGAGATAATCAAAACCGAATTCATTATTTGTTCCATAGGTTATGTCAGCACTATAGGCCTTGCGCTTACCGCTCTTATCGAGATCAGGAGTTATGACATCCACCGTCATCCCCAACATGGAATAGACTTTACCCATCCATTCAGAGTCCCTTCGGGCCAGATAGTCGTTTACGGTTACGATATGGACATTTTCGCCTGTAAGACTGTTCAGATAAGCTGGAAGGGTTGCAACAAGGGTTTTACCCTCACCGGTTTTCATTTCCGAGATGTTCCCCTTGTGAAGGAAAATTCCTCCGACCATCTGGACATCGAAAATGCGCAGCCCAAGCGCCCTCTTGCCTACTTCTCTTGTCAGGGCAAAGGTTTCAGGGAGCAAATCATCAAGAGGTTCTCCGTTAACGACCCTTGTTTTGAATTCCTGGGTCTTTTGAATGATTTCCGGTTCGGAAAGATTTTCATATTGACTTTCCAAATCATTGATCTTGACAACAAATGGCTGGACGGATTTCAGCAATCTGTCATTGGCAGATCCAAAAAGCTTTTTCGTAAGGTTTCCGACACCCAACATTTACGTGTTACTCCAGCTGATTACCTTTGAGGAAATACAAGGATTTCCAGAATTATGCAGGAAAACTTACCAAACTAAAAGTCCTTGATATAATCCCGCTAATGGAAGTTAGTATTATTCCGGTAAGGATTCAACTTTAGAGCAAATTTGAAGATACTTTCAATCCTGTTTTTGGTGTATAAAAACCAAAGCAAAGAGATTTAATTTTTGTGAAATTATCTAGAAGTTTACAACAATCGAAACACAAGGCCGATTTTTTGATTATGCTTGCTGTGAAGATTGAATATTTTGATTCAGGAGGAAAGAGGAAATCATGTTGAAGCGAAAAATTTTAAGATGGCTGGTGGTTGTCATGGCCCTGCCATTGATGTTTACCGGCACTGTTGTAATGGCTGAGGCAACAAAAGTTACCATCGTTCATTTTAACGATTTGGACAGAATGGGCGCCAAGGGCGGTCGGGGTGGCGTCGCGAAATTGGCAACCATTATTTCAGAACAAAGGATGGCCAACGAAAATGTGCTGGTCACATTTGGAGGTGATACGATCTCACCTTCATTGATGTCCGGGTTGGATCAGGGTGCCCACATGATAGACCTGTTGAACCAGCTTGATCTTACAGCCATGGTATTGGGCAATCATGAATTTGATTTTGGTCCCGAGATTGCCAAGGTAAGGATTTCAGAGGCGAATTTCCCTGTTCTCGGTACCAATACCGTTGATCCTGAGGGTAACACAATTGACGGTGCAGTGGATTCCATCATGGTAGAAGTGGGAGATTTCAATATTGGCATTTTCGGTTTAACAACCGTCGGAACCCTTGAGAAATCAAGCCCGGGAGAGTATACCTTTCTTGATCCATTGGCTGTGGCTGAAGAACAAGCAGGAATACTCAGGGAAGCAGGAGCCGATTTGGTTATAGCATTGGCCCATACCGACACGGTCGAGGATAAGATTATTCTTGAGAGTGAAGTGGTTGATCTTTTGCTGAGTGGTGATGACCATACCCAAATAGCAGACTTTTCGAATGACACCCTCTTTGTCGAGTCCGGAGGACAGGCAGAGCTTGTTACGGTAATTGATATCTATCTTGATCGCGAAGAGGATGATGATGAGATAAAAACGGTTTGGAATGCCGATTACAGGATTCTGGACAGTATCAGATACGAAGGAGATCCTGAAGTGGCTTCGGTTGTTGCCGTTTATGAAGGCCAATTGGATGAACAACTCAATGTGGAATTGGGTGTAACCGAAACGCCACTTGATACCAGAAGGGAAACAATTCGGGGTAAGGAAGCTGCCTTTGGCAATATGGTTGCCGATGCTATCAGGGAAGCAACCGGTGCAGACATCAGTATTGCAAATGGTGGTGGAATCAGGGGCGATAGAACCTATGAGGCCGGAAGTGTCTTGACCCGCAGGGATATACAGAGTGAATTGCCTTTTGGTAACAAAACGGTAGTCATGGAAGTTTCCGGTCAGGTAATCATTGATGCCTTGGAGAATGGATTCAGCAGAATCGAGGATGGATCTGGCAGATTTCCCCAAATATCAGGTATCAATGTTGTTGTAAATCCGAATGCTGAACCTGGAAGCAGGGTTGTTGAGGTTACCCAAAATGGCGCACCTCTAGACCCTGAAGGAACATTCGTTTTTGCCGTAAACAATTACCTTGCCGGTGGCGGAGATGGCTATGGCATGTTTGCTGATCAAAAGCGTATCGTAAATGAATATGCCGGGGTATTGGATGCTGTCCAGGTGTTCAATTATATTTCATCTAGGGGTACAGTGGCACCCGAGGTGGAAGGTCGCATAGTATATCAGGAATAATTCAATACATATGCCAGAGGCCCTTTCGGGCCCCTGGCTTTAATTCATTCTGGCAAAACGAGTTGGCTGTGCAATTTTAATTGCAAGCAACGAGATTCGTCGGTAATTTTAATTCTGGTATGGCTAAGCAGGTTAAATCGGAAAATTACCAATTTGGTGTATTTGACCATAATGGAATCTTACGTGGCAAGTGGATTCCGGAAGGCAAACTTGAGAACGCCCTGACCAAGGGAATAAGAATGCCCGGATCAATTCTGGCTTGTGATATTTGGGGTCAGGACAGGGTAAGCAATGAATATGTTCGAAAAGGTGGTGACTCCGACCTGATTTGCATGCCTACGGGAAGACAAATGCTTCCCTTGCCCTGGTTGAAGAACAACTCCCATTTGATTCATGGCTGGATGCTGAATGAGGATGGCTCGGTTTTTCCGGGAGACCCAAGGGGAGAACTGTACACCATGGTACAAAGGTTCCATAGCCATGATCTGTTTCCGGTCGCTGCATTCGAATTGGAGTTTTATTTGATTGACAAGGATTCAATCAAACCCCAGCCAATCTTTCTGGAAAGTCAAAACAGGCAACTGAACAGGGATTCCATCCTGTCACTTGATGAGTTGAATGATCTTGGTGATTTTTTCAGGGAAATTGAACATGCTGCCTTGAAGCAGGGAATAAGCACGGGAGGGATTTCTTCCGAGAATGGACCCTCACAATATGAAATCAACCTGGTACATACCAGGGATCTCCTGAAGGCAGCCGATGATGCACTTCTGATGAAAAGAATTATAAAGGGAGTTGCTGCCAAACACGGTTTCAAGGCAACATTTATGGCCAAACCCTATGGTGAAAGTGCCGGAAGTAGTATGCATGTCCATATCAGTATACTTGACAAACACGGTCAAAATATCTTTGATGATGAAGTCGTAGATGGCCCCGAGCAACTGAAACATGCCATCGGAGGTCTACTGGAACAATTTGACGATTGCTTCCTGTTGTTTGCTCCACATTTAAATTCGTACCGGAGATTCCTTCCCGGTTTATTGGCACCGGTTAACGCCAGCTGGGGTCAGGAAAACAGAACAACTGCCATTCGCATACCCGGAGGGCCTTCGGGTTCCAGAAGAATCGAGCATCGCCTGGCGGGTTCTGATACCAATCCCTATCTAATACTTGCGGTTATATTGGGAGGGATATTTAACGGTTTGGAACATAAAACTAATCCCGGAGACCCTGCCAGAGGATTCACCGCCAAACGATCCTTAAATACAATACCGCCAAATTGGGGAGCTGCCATAACCAGATTTTTTCGCAGCAAGAAAATGGCACAAATTTTCTCGGACCAGTTTATCGACATGTACATAACCACCAAAACCTATGAATTTGAGGAACTTGCCAAAACGGTTTCTACAGCCGAGATCGAAGCATATTTGGATGCTTGCTGATGTCCTGGGAAATCCCCTCCTATCATTCCGATAGTTCCTATCCAGAAAGCTATTACGCCAACAGCGTTTCGAAATCTCGAAAACCCAATACCCTGAAGGGTTCCCTTGAGACCGATGTTTGTATTATCGGAGCCGGTTTTACCGGATTGTCCAGTGCAATATTCCTTGCCGAGAGGGGATTCAGGGTCATTGTTCTGGAAGGTGCAAAAGTAGGATGGGGAGCCTCTGGCAGAAACGGTGGTCAGGCAATAAACGGGTTCTCAGGCAGTATAGACAGTATCAGGGATGTGTTGGGCGATGGATCGGCCCAATTGGCCCATGAGATGTTTGAGGAAGGGGTTGGTCTGATTGAATACCTCATGGAAAAATATGCCATTGAATGTGATTTCAAACATGGCAATCTTGCCCTCGCCATAACCACAAAACAGGCTCGAAGACTGGAGAGAGAGGTCAATGCTAGACAGCAAAACAATCAAGGGGATTTCGAGTATCTGGATCAGGACAGCCTGGCAGGGCATGTCGGTTCCCAACAATATTGTGGTGGCTATATCGACAGAAAGAGTGGCCATCTCCATCCCTTGAAACTGGCACTCGGCGAAGCTAGGGTTTTGGAACAACTGGGTGGGGAAATTTTTGAAAACACCCCTGCCATTGCTATAAGCGAATTGCCCAGCAAGGTCGAAATAAAAACGCCTGCAGGAAGAATTCACTGCTCTAGACTGGTTTTGGGATGTAATGGTTACCTGAATTTGAAGGGACTTCGTGTATCCACGCAAATTTTACCCGTTTTTTCCGAAATCGTTGCCACGGAACCCTTGCCGGATGAACTTGCAAGGGAAGTCATGCCTTCTGATGCCTCGGCATTTGATGTGAGGTTTCTTCCGGATTATTTCAGGTTGTCAGCCGACAAGAGAATGTTATTCGGAAGTTCCACTGATTATGGTCGTCCAGGTAAGACTCCAACAGGTTCCCGACCCTTGGCCAGAATGCACAAGGTGTTTCCCGTATTGGAAAATGCAGGTATAGATTTTGCGTGGCGGGGGAAGTTTGCAGTAACCTTAAACCGCCTGCCCCAATTGGGAACAATCGGACCCAGAATATATTATGGCCATGGTTATTGTGGGCATGGTGTCAATTGCTCCCATTTGTTCGGGAAATTGATCTCTGAGGCAATCGAAGGCAATACCGAACGTTTTGACATATTTGCCAAAATGCCCCAGAGAAAGTTCCCGGGAGGGAGACATCTTCGTATCCCCCTAACGATGGTAGGTGCACACTTTTACCAAGCAAGAGATTGGTTGGGTTTCTAGGAGGCATTTGGAATTGCCACTTATCAAAAAATTGAAATTATTGATCTGATATGATAACAAATGGTGAATACACTTTATGCCCATCACATTTTGTAGGTCACCAAGTCAATAGAAAAAGCACTGGTAACGGAGTACACAGAAAAGTGAGCTTTCATAATTCAGGCAAAACTCTCTCAGTAATATTTTCACCAATTTTTGTTTTCACAATTGCATTTTTTGCCTTGCTTGCCCAAGAAGCACAATGTGATTACGAAAAGGGACAAGAAGCTTGGGAAGATTACCGTTTCAATGAAGCGGTTTTGGAGTGGCAGCAATCCGCCAACCAGGGCGACGGCATGTCAATGTTAGCTCTAGGAAGGGCTTACGCACAAGGTTTAGGTGTATTGCGAAATAAAATAGAAGCACACAAGTGGTTTAATCTTGCAGCAAGTCGTGGTGTCTTTGAAGCCCTTGAGGAAAGGGAAAAGCTTGAAGCAAACATGACCGATTCAGAGCTTGTTGAAGCAAATGAAATCACCAAGCAATGGCAACCGAAACAAGCAAATACAAATTCACCTTCATCATCCGGTTTGGTAACATCAAGGGAGCTTGTACGAGAAGCCCAATCTCTACTATTGCAACTTGGATATAACCCCGGTGTGGCAGATGGTTTGTGGGGTCCCAAATCTGGGGCGGCCTACCGATTATTTCTTGAAGATCGCAAACTGCCGATTGTGGATGTGCTCACAGAATCCAATTTGTCCGAAATGAGAAATGCAGCCCGTACATTGCCGGTTTCGACTCAAAAAGGCTCTTCCATGACAGTGCTTGAGCTCTACCAGGCAGCTTCAAACGACAGGTCTGACAGGATAGACAATGCCTTAAGGGAGAGGATTGATATCAATCAACAGGACAGTCGGGGATGGAGTGCATTGTTTTATGCAGCCGATCTTGGAGATGTTCAGGCCACCCGGCTGTTGGTTGAAAAGGGGGCAGACCCGAGTATTCAAGCACCAGATGGTAATACGGCAATATCGATCGCTCGAAACCGGGGGCATCACAATATTGTCGATATTCTTTCTGCAACCCAAACAGCTAGACAGCCAGATACGGTTCCTGCTGACGATGTATTTTTTCAATTTCTGTCAATTCTGGTCGGTGAGGAATTGGTTTCAACAAACCAAGATGAGGAAAGCCAATTCTATGTTCTGCTAAATCGCAAGCCTTCTATCAATGCAGTTGATGAGAATGGTTGGACAGACCTGCATTGGGCAGCAGCTATGGACTTGCCGGGCATCGCTTTGAGTTTAGTGAATGCAGGGGCAAATGTTGATGAAACAACAAAGACCGATGAAAAGTTATTCACCAGAAAATTAAGGGCCCACTTGAATAGGGCAGATACAGGTTTTTCATGGAATGTATGGAGAAGGTATGGAGATACCCCACTACATATTGCAGCACTTACGAACTCACGGAAAACAGTTGATGTTCTTATTGACGATGGGGCTTTTGTGAATGCAGAAAATACTCAGGGCGAAACGCCGCTTCATTACACTATTTGGGGAAAATCAATAGAAATTTCACGAATCCTCATTTCAAATGGTGCTTATGTAAACCTCCGCAATTCTTTTGGTACGACACCCCTTCAATATGCCGCGCATCAGAATTTACCAGATATCATCAAACTGTTGGTTTCACACAAAGCCCAAATCAACGCTCGAAATCAAAATGGGTTAACAGCGTTGCACTTCGCTGTAAGTACGGAGTCATTAGATGCCGCAAAGGCCTTGGTAGAATTGGGAGCAGATATTTACATACAGAACCGAAGAGGTTTGTCTCCGGTTGATCTGGCAAGAATTTCCAATAACAATGAGATGTTGGAAATTCTTGGTGTCAATTAGATAGTGCCTGCCCGAAAGAAGAGAATCAAGGCAACAATTGGAGGTCTTCACATCCGGTAGATCTTTGGCGAACAGCACCCTGAAATCAGATCGCTACTCGATGACGAAATCTGACCTGCTTAACTGTAACATGATTCGTGCTTAATTATAACAAATTGCACAAAAGCACACCCTTCTGGAAGGCCTATGGATAAAGGTCAAAAGCAATCTGTTACACTAGCGAAGGAAATTAAAAAAAGGGAAAATCACGTTCGAGATTCAAGTATCAGCAATTCTTGCTACATTTAGCCTGTATTAAATAGAGGAATCGGTTCAGAAATTGCCATACGTACCACCAGATTATACAGAAGAGACAAGAATAGTCCTAGAGGTAATTCTATTATTAGGAGGGATCATCATTGAGTAGAACCCTGCCAATGAAGAACAGGTGGACAAAATAGGGGACATTTCAAACCCTCCGCCGACAAGCTCGCAGAGGATTCGGTGAAATATGACACAGCAACAAGACATAATACCAGGAAATTATCGATGATGGACACTTGGTAAATAAATAATTACCTATTAAATAACCCTAATTATGTATTGAATTAAAATTATTATACTCTATACTTAAGTCATAAATTTTATTTTCAAAGCAAGGAGAAGGTTTATGTCTATACACAGCATCCATCCTGGTACACTCGAGCGATACCGGAAACGTGCAAAACTTACACAACAAGGCCTAGCAGATTTCGCACGGATCTCTCTTAAGACCATCGCCCGTATTGAGGGTGGAAAGAACAAGGCAAACAGCCATACGGTAAATTCCCTTGCAAAGGCACTTGATGTCAAGCCTGAAGATCTGGCCAAACCGTTCAGGGAACAAGAGCCAAAGCCGTACCTTCATGGATTCCAGACAAGAAGGGTGCCTTTCAAGGAAAACACATTGGTTGCCTTGAAGATGAATGAAGAGCGTTACGGGATATCACTCATGGACCAACTCAACATGGCTCCACTGCTGGTTGCACTTATGGCCGAGGGCAGCCTTGCCTGGAGGCAAAAACAGCTGGATATGGCCAAAGAAGCTGTCGGAACACTTTGGATAAAAAGCAGTGAGGCGAACGGTGCGATGGATGTTGAGGAGGAATCTTTGATGAAAAGGGATATCTTCGGTAAACAGCCGATTCAACATGCTGAAGAAATTGGTTTTGACCCGGGTAGCAGTCCGTTTGTCAAATATCTTTGTAATTTTGCCATTGAAACAGGCAGTGAATTCATCAAGGTTATGCCTGATCCAGGGGAAGGAGATCAAGAGTTTGCAGAAATTGAGTACGATTGCTGGATGACAAGTATCAACCTTCCCCAGACTTTTGTTTGTTACAGCCTCAATGCCGCAGAACTAGATCGCCTAACAGGTAACAACGAACGGGCCATGCGTGCCCTGCAGTGGGATCATGTCCAAATGGCAGACATTCCGGAAGAATTGTTAGGTGAAGATAAAGATGAAGAAAGGTCTAACTGGCTTGGAGACAAAATTCCACAAGCCAAGTGGGATGAACATGAGGCTTATTGGAGTGAAGTGAAAAAAGTTTTTGATCGAGATGCAGGGGAGAATAAAAACGAAGATGGGTAAAATGAGAATAAAATCAGCACCAAAAATCAAGCAGGTTTTTTGGTGTGACTTTCCTCCCCAACATGGACGCATTGACCCGGAGTTTTTTGATCCACACCCGGTGATCATACTATCCAGAAGACGGACTCTCTGGGGGGTGGTCACAGTAGTTCCAATCACAACCAGACCCCAAAACCATAGTGAGAAAAATTATTGGGTCTGGATAAAAGCTCCATTTAAAGATGGTCCCGCATGGGTTTTGTGTAACCATATCACCACAGTATCAACAAAACGATTACGGGTTGATAGAAAAGGAATTAAAACGATACCGGACAATCCATTTCAGGAAATAGTTCAAAAGGTACTGAAAAATTTACCCTGGATACAGGAGGAGCAGGTAAATTCAGAATGATGGAAAAGAGTTGGGCGGCACTTGAGAGACAAGACCGCCCACTTTCCTGCGCTCCCCGAGGGGGAGATAAGTAGTAATTCAAAACAGGTTCAGCTGGTCCTGTTTTAGAACTCTATTCCTAGATTGATCATATATGGCATTGTTCTTAGTAAAAATCAAGCATTTTTTATTCCCTATTCCCAGATATCTTTTGGTCACTTCACATTATCTTTTTTCACTGCGATTTCTCCTTATTAATTTCTTGGATTGGACTTTAACATAAACTTGCCTACCTAAAAGGAAAAAGAAAAAAACCTATCATATGCCGTAATGGATGATTATTAAAAATCATTTGGTAGTTTCACCAGCCTGATGAGAATTGAAGAAAATTCACTCATTCAGGTTTCATTATTTCCAGAACATTAAAAATCGCCCTTTTTGCTTCAATGGGGCTGATTGTCTTTACCCAAGAGGTACTCCCGCAGAGTACGTTCATTGAGAATGGTATTTCTCAATTCGGTGATTATTTCAGCACTCCATACGGTGATACCTACAGCTCAATGCTGTTGAACCAGTTGTTTGGTCCCATTTTCCCAACACCTGGCATTGAAAGAACAGCTACTCTCTTTTCAAGATTGATCGGTGTTATCAATCTTGCGGTGATTGGTGTAGCAGGCATGATCTTGTTCTACAATATTGTAGTTGCCCTGCTCCAGACTGCCCATGAGGGAATTATATTCGGAGGAAGGTTTTCTTCCCTATGGGTTCCGATTAGAATCCTCCTTGCAATCGTATTATTGCTACCGGTACCAGGTTTGGGAGGATACAATCTGATACAATCCTCCGTTGCTTGGTTGGTCAAAGGGTCAACGGTCATGGCCTCGGTATTGTGGAAATTTGGTGCTGAGGAACTGATCTCTGGTGACATACCCATGGTTGTTTCAGGTTCCAGGCTGGATCCCGAAGTATTCAAAACGATTTACCGAAACCAACTGTGTACCAAATTGGCGAATTACCAACTGGAAGCAGCTGGTAGCCCCACAAGAATCAAATTCCAGGAAAATGTCTATGAAAATCACTCAGTCTACATCTCTTACCTGGGGGACAGGGATGAAGGCATCTGTGGTTCATATTCTCAACCTGAAGTACCCTCGTATATTACACGCCAGGAACCGGTCTATGCCCTGCCCATAACACATGAATTCAATCAACTTCACCGGGAGGTACTCAATTCGCTTATTCAACAAATCAACCTGATCATCAATCAACAATGGAGTGCTTTTGTTGATGAATCTGAAAAACCGCCAGAGATTACGACTGATATTCAAAGAATATTCACTGATATAAATCTTCGCTTGGCAAATGGTAACGACAATATCAGGGAACTCGTTACTGGCAATGGGCTGCAGGAAGGATCAGCACGCAGAATAATCCAGGACTATATTGGCGGGTCAAATTGTAATGCCCCAAATTCTCTTGAAGGTGGTTATTCACAATGTTCAGGCGAGGGATGGTTGGGTGCAGGAAACTGGTATATGACCATCGCCAGATTGAATACCGAGTTGACTGGATTGCTCAAGGCCTCATTGGGAGCAAGTGAATCCACTTATATCAATAACGAAGCGAATACCCTGAATCGTTCGATTGTTCAGGAAACGGATGATATAGGTTTTTTCGGCCGATTGTTTGGAACCGTGGATGAGGGCAAATACCTTCACTTGGCTGAAACCGGCAGAATCTGGAATATCCTGAATACCAACATGGAGAGGGCAACAATTAGTCTTGCAACTTCCGGCTTTTTGATACCTGATTCGATCCTTGGTATAACCACTAACGGAGAAGGGGGATTGCTGGGTAAAATCTGGAAGGTTGGATTTGCTGGGGGTATAGAATCCATGATAGCTAATCTGTCACCTTCAAGATGGAGTGATGATCCGATAATTGGAGTTGTGAATATCGGACACTGGTATCTTGATGCAGCTGGTGCACTGATAGTAGGAAGTTCGGTGGCATCCCTGCTTGCAAGTTCAGTTTCAACTACGGTTACATTCCTTATTGCTGGTCCTCTGGTGGCAGTTGGCATTTCCCTGTCATTCATCCTTCCCCTTCTCCCCTTCTTTTTCTGGATTGTTGGTATTGCCAGCTATTTTCTGCTTGTTGTGGAAGCGGTTGTCGCATCTTCGCTGTGGGCAGTGGCCCATTTCAGATTGGATGGTGAGGGTTTGTCCGGCAATTTCGGACAGAGGGGATGGTTGATTCTCTTTGGCCTGCTTTCTACCCCTCCACTCATGGTGCTTGGTTACTTCGTGGGAATGATATTGTTCAAGATCACGACAGGATTGCTTGATACCGGTTTCTATTTTGCAATGGGGGCCTTGGTCAACTCATCGCCCATTGTTGGAATATTTGGCCTGATTGCCACGGGTTTCCTTCTGGTCATGGCCTACATTGCCATAATCGAACGCAGTTTTTCACTGATTGTGGAATTTCCGAAAAGGGTTTTGTCATGGATTGGAGGTGATACGGAACTTCCATCCGGGGGTGAGTATCAAAAATTCGAAGCTGGAGGAAAAGCCCTCTCATCCTCAATGGGAAGGGGTTTCGGTCAATTGGGAGGTGGCCTTTCCCGAGGCATGAAACTGATTAAATTTAGGTCAAACAACCTTCCCGGCCAATAAAAGTTATCCACAACAAAATTTACAAGGCTTGAGGTCACTTACACCATTCCGAGGAACAATGGATGAAAGAGGCAACAAGTTTGCCGTAATTGCCAATGAATGGAGATAGTAATGAAACAATGGCAAAGACCCAACAGGGCGAAGTATCATCGAAACCTGGTACTTAGAGTCAAGCGATATGATTTGGATAAGAATGTTGCAGGTTGTTATTCCGGTGCAGTTGAGGGTGAGGTTATTGGTGGTCCACTTCAGGGCAAGGAGGTTTCAGTATGCTTGAGCAGAACCCACTCCAACGATAAGGTTTCGAAATTTGAGGACATTGCCCGGCCGGGTGAAAAAATACATACACCTCCCGAGGGGTATCTGGCCTTCAGTACGGTTCGGGAATTGAACAACGAGTTCAAGGCAAACTGGGTAAATAAATTTGCCGATCCGGAATCGGAACTCAAGGTCAATGTCCCAATTCAAATTGCTCCAGTAATCGAAATGGGAGGTGGAATAAGAAGATTCAAATCAAACAATGCGACAATGTACAGAGCCTTTATTCTGGATACCAACAATGCCCAATCCAACGAACAGCCATCGGATGTACACGAGGCTGTTAAAGCTTGTTTTTCGAATGGCAATGCTGCCTTCCTGCGATTTGTTGAACCCAATGAACCGAGAGAAACCATGGTATTATGGCAGGGATGGAAAGATGGTCAACCAGTCCCGACAG
>CAZHIL010000279.1:0-3601 GCA_964532985.1 uncultured Albidovulum sp.
GTTCGGGCCATCGCCCACCATACCGGATACAACCGGCGTACCGTAACCAAGTATTTGAGGAACGGCCTGAAGGCACCCCGGTACAAGCCCCGTGCACCGAGGCCGGGCAAGCTGGATCCCTACAGGGACTATATCGCGAACCGATGTTATTTCTCATAATAAACCGTCACGTAACCCCAGGTTTTCATCAAATTATTTCGGCGCCGATTTGCTGACAAATTGAATTAATTTGAGAATCCCCTTTTTCTTTCCAAGCAGTTCTTTTTTTTAAGCAGCCCTGAAGTTCAAGGGGCCGTCATCCCTTGTGGCAAATGGAGAGCATCCGGGTTTGTTGCCCGGATGCCCTTGTGGTATTGTGCATGTTATCAAGCAAAACCCAATACCGGACGGAACAATGCAGATCAGTTACAATACACACCTTTCCGTCCTTGACCATATTAAGCAATACGGGTGGCAGAATGCAAGGTTGAAAACCTGTCCGAACACTCTCTCCGTCACCGGCATGCCAGGCCTTCAGGGCCCGGATCATCCGTTCGGCATCAAGACGGTCGGTCTTGACCTTCTTGAAACGCCGGTCAACCTGAAGGCTGGCCGGATCAAGAACCACAACCTCAATGTCGGGAGCCTGGCGTTCCAGGTATCGGACCAGCCAAAAGCCCTCGTAACTGACCTCGTAACACAACATGACCGGTACGTCGGAACCAACGCGGGCCTGCGACTTCCGGACCAGGTCGATCAGGTCATTGCCTCCACCGGGTGGAAGTTTGTGGATACCGATATTGGTATCCGTCAGCGGACAGTGGACACCGACGATCCAGGATGAACGGCTGACTTCCACCGAACAGTAAATTGTGTTAGGATCAGGGGTGGATTGGGAAGCTGATTGACTTCTTGTCATGGTCATGACTCCTTTCAAGATGAAATTGATGGAGAGTTCCTTTGCGGGGTCACTCTCCGCTTCCCAGTCACCTTGTCAGAAAGGTCGGGAAGCTGTCAAGCCCATGGTATCTATATACTTGTTTCCCCAGCCTTCCCAATTCGATATCGCCTTAATGGTTTTGGTATTGTATTTGTCATTCCATTTTCCTAAACAACTGTTTATCGGTTTTGATCTCCCCTTGTCTGGATTGATCCAAAACCATTGGAAGTAAACTTTCCTGTCTGATTTGCAATAAAAGGAAGGATTTTACCGGGCAAGAGCAGAAAACCCGGATATTGGTAATTCTTCTGGAAATGGGAAGTCGACTCCCATTTGGGTATTTCTCCCATACAACTCCATGTCGAACACCTATAGGCACTCGCACAGATGGTAGGGATTTGCCCTGAAGTTTTTGAACAACAGATTTTTTGGGGATTCAAAACCGCAATCAGAGGGGTTTTCCTGTCGTTTCGTAATACTCTATGGCCAACTTCCTTACTTCTTTCAAGATTTCCCTAACCGGTCGAGTCATTTTGTCACTTCGCTGCGTGCAATGTTGGAATTTCGGATACATCTACCGTCCTGGAAGCATGCCATTCGTCATGGGCACCCTGCATCCTGATCCAGAGGCCAGCCCCATTCCCGAAAAGCTTGCCGAGACGAACAGCTACAACCGGACTGACCGGCTTTTGTTCTTTCAGAATGGCATGCAGGTGCTGACGGGAAATACCGAGCAGACAAGCTATTTCGGTCTTTGACTTCTTGACAGCCGGTAATACATCTTCACGAAGAAGAGCACCAGGGTGGGTTGGACAGCGATCGGGATTCCGCTTCATCATTTTTTACCTCCTAGTGGTATTGTTCATAGTTTACCATATGGGCATCCCCGTCTTCAAACTCGAAGGTAACACACCAGGGACCGTTTACATGAACCGTATATCTTGTTGGTGTATGACCCTTGAGCGCATGAAAGTCGAACCCCGGAAGATCCAAATCCCTTGGCTGCAATGAATTATCCAGTGCATCAAGCCTACGCAGAATGCGTGCGTGCATTCTTGCGTCGATCCTCCTCGACCTGCCTGTTTCCCAAAGATCCCTGAGATGTTTGTTGATAAAAGTTTACACCCCGTTACGGATTCTGCAACTCCCATGAAAATGGGAAATTAGTATGTTTGCCGTTTTCAGAATACCTACAAATGGCTACAAGAATCGATACGTAGTGTTATTTTTGATGGGCTTAAAACCTGGGTGATTCAGGTATAAAAAACTCGATTATTAATATTTCTATATACGAGAGTCAAACCCAAGGTATCGTACGGTTTTCACGGTTGGACAACTATGGCTAGGGAAAAACCTCCCAATTGATCGGGAACTGAGTCCTGTTGCAGTCTGAATAAGTTTTTTCTTAATTTGGATTCTTCGGAACAAAGGTACCAAAATCCCGCATGAAAATTTACAAATCCTGCTATACCTGAATAAAAGATCAACCCTCTAAGGTAGTAATTGCTTCCCTTATAGTACATTCCCAAAAAAAATGCCCCCGATTAAGGGGGCATTTTCAATAGGTTGATTCAGGCCCTTAAGCCATCCACCATCTTTCACCAATTCTGGCTGTATCCATCTGGTAGACGTTACCGAGATCAGGTCCATGTGCCAATTTTGTCGATGCGGCATCTACATAATTTGCATACATCGGAACTATGGTTCCACCTTCCTGTGAAATCAGGGTCTGCATTTCATAATAGATTTCCCTGGCCTTGTCGGGATCAATTTCCTTTCTACCCAACAACAGCAGTTCCTGGAATCTGGCATTATCCCAATGGGTATCATTCCATGGAACACCCAACTCATAAGCTGTGGAGAAAGTCCAATCTTCGGTTGACCTTCCAGACCAATAACAAGCACACCAGGGTTTCTTGAGCCAGACATTTGACCAATAACCATCGGCTGCTTCCTGTACAACATTGATATTGATGTTAGCAGCCTTAGCCGTGGCTTGATATAGCTGTGCCGCATCGACAGCACCAACAAAGGCAGCGTCGGAAGTACTTAGATCAACATCAAGTGAATCCATTCCGGCCTGTTTCAGATAGAACTTTGCCTTGTCTGGATCGTAGGTCAATGGTTCCAATCCATCATGGAAATAGGTATTTGCCGGTCCAATCGGATTGTCATAGGAAACACGTCCATGTCCACGCAGAATTTTGTCAACCATTTCCTGGCGATCGATCGAATATTTCAGGGCTTTCCTGACATTGATGTCATCAAAGGGTGCAATATTCGTCAACATCGGGAATGTATAGTGCTGGTTGCCGGTCACTTCGAAAATCTCGATGTTGGGATTGGCCTTCAACAGCGATTCGGTTTTGACATCAATCCTGTTGATGGCATCAACCTGGCCTGTCAAGAGGGCATTCATCCTGGCCGTACCATCATTGATGGCAATCATTTCGATACTGTTGAACCATCCAGCCCTGCCATCCTTGTAATGGCCCTCAACCCTTGAACCGAGGAATCTCACTCCAGGATCAAAGGTTTCAACCTTGAAGATGCCCGTTCCAATACCATTCAGCATGGCATCCTCAATCATACCAGCAGGATACATTACGATATGGTAATCAGCTAACATGGTTGGGAAACCGGCATTACCACCCTTGAGGGTCAGGGTCACCTGATTAGGTC
>CAZHIL010000280.1:0-3521 GCA_964532985.1 uncultured Albidovulum sp.
ATCGTATACAAAACCCTGAGTCAGGAAAATTGCTTCGGAGGTTTCGCCGAACTGGCTACGCACCCCACCTCCATGGACAGCTTGTGTTTGTTTCTTTAAGGGTTGTTTTGCCATTGACAAAGGCCGGTTTTAAATTTGTATTGAGGTAGTTAATATAGTTGAAAAATTGGTAATTTCATTTCCCAATAAAAAATAATCCATATCACAGAATTGGATCTGCAGCTGAGTGTAAAATGACGAACACAATTGAATTATTCTACTGGCCAACACCGAATGGGTGGAAAATAACGATCGCCCTTGAGGAGTTGGGACTCCCATATAACGTTAATCTCATCAATATTGGTAAGGGGGATCAGTTTGAGCCTTCTTTCCTTAAAATTGCCCCGAACAATCGAATGCCTGCAATTATCGATCCCGAAGGACCTGATGGCAAGGAAATCAGTATTTTTGAATCGGGGGCAATTCTACAATATCTGGGAAGAAAGCATAATCGTTTCATTGGCAACAACGAGCGAGAGCGGGTCGAAGTGGAACAATGGTTGATGTGGCAAATGGGAGGAGTTGGCCCCATGGCTGGACAAGCCCATCATTTTCTCAAATATGCCCCAACCATGGATCCACCCCAGGATTTGCCTTATCCCAAGAGCAGATATAAAAACGAGGTGAGCAGACTTTATGGCGTTCTTGACCGACGACTAGCCGACAGGGATTATGTTGCCGGCGATTATTCAATTGCCGATATGGCCATTTGGCCCTGGGCTTCACTCTGGGAAGGTCAGGAACAGAATATTGCCTCCTTTCCCAACATGGCCAAATGGCTTGACAGGGTAGGGTCGCGTGAAGCGGTTATTGCTGGAAGGGCTGTTGCTGCAGATTTGAGGTCCAATATTCAAAACGACAAGAAAGCCCAGAAAATACTCTTCAAGCAGAAATAATCTGTTTGAATATAGCATTACCCAGATTTAATTCGGAGTAATGGCGGTAAACTAGTTTTTTTCGATCAATTCCATGTTGAGGTATTTTCTCAAAAAATACATCTGGCTGCCAAAAAACGCTAAACTAAGTCCTGTCAAGCCAAAGGTTTTGAATGTAACCCAAGCATCAGTTGACATGAAACGCCAAATAATTTCGTTGGTAATGGCCAGGAAAAGAAAAAACAGTGTGGTTCTTTGGGTCAATATCATCCATCCCTTATCGGTCAAGGGCAAGGCCTGCCCCATCAACGATTGCAGGTAGGATTTTTTCTGCAAGAGGCCAAAGCCTAGTGTTGCTGTAAACAGCAAATAGATGATTGTTGGTTTCATCTTGATGAATCTTTCGTCATTGAGAAAGACGGTCAAGCCACCAAATACTATAACCAGAAAAACGGTCATGATTTGCATTCTGGATAGTTCTCCGGTCAGTTTCCAGAGTAGAACTGTACTGGCAATGAGAACCGGGACAAATAAGGCGGTAATCATAATGAAGCCGTCATATTCTGTGCTCCCGACAATAATGGATTTATCCCGAAGCAAAAAATACCCCACAAAAAAGAGAATCAACGGGCCTATTTCCAAAACCATTTTCAAGCCCGGTTTACTGTTTTGTTCAGCCATATTTTCCCTAATCTATCTTTATTTCCCTATCATGACCAAGGAATTGTGATAACAATTTACCTCAACTGATTCTACTTCCAAAGCAGAAATTCAATGTGATCACATTCCATGATGATGATTCTGAAATAAATACCCACGTGTATTTTTCAGATCATCATTTAATTACAATGATTGCAAATTTAAACGAACCAGATTTCAATCAAGCACAAAAGATACTGGAATTATAGATAATTGTCTTTGGATGGTCTGAGTTTTGATCTCTGTAAAATGCTAATCGAAAATCTCTGGATTCACCTTATCCATGAATTGCCTAAGAAGTTTATAATTTTTTTCCTCATGGCGGATACGACCTGCTACTATAGCAGGATGAATACTAGCTTCTTCTGCAAGTGACAGAACGTTTTTTTCGCTTGGTTGATTTTTAACTGGATGTTTGTTCCATAAAGATGATGGTATCAAGGCCTCTTTTGCCCATTGGTCAGCTTCATGCTCGTATTTGCTGGCTTGCCCTTTTGTAAGGTTTCGGAGATCCTGGTCATCAATAAATACCTCGCCATTTCCATCTGGCATATGACGCCCAATATGTGCGAGTTCATGAAGTAGACAGAACCAGAAATTGTCGATTCGATCATAACGGATGGTCATACCTACAACTGGTGTATTATCGACTGTCCAGAATGCTGCTCCATCAAGATACGTCTTGGGTAGGTTTTTCTCGACAACCAAAGCTATGCCATGATTGGCTAATTTGTCCCTCGCAAGCAATGGTCCATTTTCAAAATAACTCAACTTTGCTAATTCACGCAGAAAGTGAGGGGTTATTGTACCTTTTTTGTAAGTTGTCGTAAGATTGATATTGCGAGCTTTGCCCAGAATGTAGATACACCACAACAATAATGCGTATTTGTCTGTATTTTCATTCATTCGTAAACCACGTCCCTGTCGAAGAAAAGGTTTTGGAATTGCTACCCAGCCACCCGCTTGGCTGACTAACCCCTGAATAATCTCTTCGTATTTATCCTTGATGTCTGGTAGCTTCTTGATCCAACCTCGTTTTACAATTTCCATTATAGGAAAACGATCAAATTCAAATTCAGCCGGAACCTCAGGTAAATCTCCCTCATTCCGGATTAGTATTTCTGCTGGTATCTTTAAATGTTTGTTCAAGGCACGAATCATTTTCAAGGTTAGTTCACGTTTGCCACTAAGCACTTCAGAAACTTTAGAACGACTCCCGATTATTGGTTCTAAATCCTTGCGTGTTAATCCTGATTGATCCATTCTAAACTTAATCGCTTCGACAGGATCAGGCTTTTCGATTGGGAAATGTCTACCCTCATAAACTTCAATTTTGTCCACTAGCTCGTTGAATTCCTCATCCAGTTCAGGAGTCAGTTCCAAATCCATGAGAAATTCAATGCGTGCAAGAGCATCTGAATATTCCTGCTCAGAAAGAATAGGTTGAGCTATTTCCTTGGTCATCTCTATATCTCCTCAGCGTTAATTTTATCATATTCCTTATGGGTCCCAATAAATCGAATGTACCCCAGTCCTTTTTCATAATTAAATTTTACTATCAACCTGTACTTGTTTCCCCCTATTCTGAAAATTACTCTTCTACCCTTGAGAATGCTCGCACGAGGATAAGACTGTTTTATATCTGACGGTTTGGTCCAATCAGCCCGGATTAATTCATTTAACCAAGCATCCAGCGGTGCTTTCGAATCCGGAAATTTTTCCATGTGTTCGTCCACATACTCCGGTTTATAATTTTCATGGATATTTAGTAACTATTCAGGTACCCCATAGAGTAGACGAGGATTTTGTTTATTTCAACTGAAGTGAGGCCAATTGGTCTCTTTGGAATACCTGCAGGAACGGCCTTGATGTTACCGACAACCGTTGGTATTGGTATATATTCAAACC
>CAZHIL010000281.1:0-5006 GCA_964532985.1 uncultured Albidovulum sp.
ATTGGGAAGGGTTTCAACTCGATAAACAAAATCGACAACAGCGAGACCGAATGCAAAAATCCTTGCCATAATTAACAAAATCCAAACCAATGATGCTTATTCATCAAGATTGTATCATTAAGTTATTCAATTTTCTGTTCAAGTAAGTCTACTGAATTGTAATTCCATGATTAGCGACCAACAATACACCTGCTAGATATTGGTTACAGCCTAAAATTAATTCTATAATTGCCTAATCGGATATTTAACTCACTGTTATTGAGCAGTAGGGTATGAATTATATTGCTACAATATTTTCTACTTTGAGTAGTTAAGCTTCAACTATTGGCTAAAAAATTCAGGTGCTCTTCATGAAATATAGATTTATTAATAGCTGTAAATCAATTGGATGGTTTCTTATCAAGAATTTCGATCTTTGCCTTGTCGGTTACCAAACTCATATTGACTTTCCTACATTTTGTTTTGACTGTACAAATCAGTCATTAAAATCCAAAAAAACAGCTGTCACCCAATCAATAAATTTTCAAATAGTCAGAGCCTAAACTTGCAATTGACCGTAAAGTAATTTTACAATTGGCCGATGGTAAAACCTATCTAACTTCCCTGACAATAAGATCTAATATCACCTTTCAGATAGGGAATCATTAGAGCCTTAGGATATCCGGCTCGCCGGGACATGACAATCAATGCCAGAATGGATAATACATACGGCATCATAAGAAATATCTGGTAAGGAACAACATTTCCAACCACCGATTGCAATCTTACCTGATAAGCATCAAAAGCCGCAAAAAGAATTGCACCGAGCAGGGCCTTTCCTGGCTTCCAAGACCCGAAAACAACAAGTGCTATGCAAACCCATCCCCGTCCGTTTATCATTTCAAAAAAGAATGAGTTGAATGCCGACATGGTAAGGAAGGCTCCTCCTACTGCCATTAAGGCAGACCCGGCCGCAAAAGCTGTTTAATTAGCATTCTGCGAAGCCGCTAATACACATTCTGCAGTTCGATTTGACCCTTGCCATTCAAAAATTAGCTTATCGTGTCGAATGACGCACGCATTCCTCGCCTTAAGGGATAATTGAAAAGATATATAAAGCAAAAAATATCATAAGTGATATGAAATTGCCATATAAGCCCACAAAAATATCACTTGTGATTTTTTTTCATGAAAAAAAACTTGAAATTATAATACAAAATAATATCATTTGTGATATGTAACTATTTAAAAACCCACATAACCTATCATGAGTGATATGATGAAGATTACCAAATTTGTGCCAGAAGATGAAATTCTAAAGGAGTTTGCAAAACGTCTTGCAAGGATGCGCAAGGCGCAAGGTTACTCTCAAACCGAACTTGCAAAGGAAGCTGGCATCGGCGTCGCCACACTCCGCCGGATTGAAGGCGGACAGGATAGCCAATTTGAGACATGGCTAAAAATTATGAAAGCTTTGAATCGGGTGGCTGCCATTGATGCTCTCCTACCGGAAACATTCAATTCTCCAATGGCGGAAGCCCTTGTTGGAAAGTCCCGGAAACGTAAAAAACTTTCCCTCACATCAGGTATCGTATGGGGAGATGAAGCCCAATGAGTACAGCGACAGTCAAACTATGGGGTACCGTAATCGGATACATCTCAATGGGTCATGGCGAACGATATGCGCGATTTGAATATGATCCAGCATTTGTTGACTTCAGGATAGAACCTGCTCCGATACAGATGCCACTCGACAAGGGTTACATTTACCAGTTTACAGATTTACACCCCAGATCATTTCATGGACTGCCTGGCATGATTGCCGACAGTCTGCCCGACAAATACGGCAACAAACTTATTGATGTCTGGCTCAATCAGACTGGACGGAAGCAAACAGAGTTCAACGCCGTTGATCGCCTTTGTTACATCGGCGTACGCGGCATGGGTGCGCTGGAATTTGTGCCTGCCATCGAAACTGAAACAACGAAAGACAAGAACCTTGAAATCCGTGACCTTATTGATCTTGCGTCAATGGCATTTGCGGATAAAGAAACACTCAACACCAAGCTTACTCCTGGTAAGGAAGAAAACACCTTACTGGATATTCTCAGTGTTGGAACATCCGCAGGCGGCGCTCGGGCTAAGGCTGTTATTGCCTATAACCCGGAGACAGCCGAAGTTCGCTCGGGGCAGTTAAACCTTCTTCCCAACTTTGAACATTGGCTGATTAAATTTGACGGTGTGGCTTTCAGTGGTGACTGGGGCTTGGCTGACCCGTCTGGTTATGGCCTTTTGGAATACAGCTATCACCTTATGGCAAAAGCCTGTGGTATCGACATGATGGAAAGTCGTATCTTCAGTGAGAATGGGCGCAATCATTTCATGACGAGACGTTTTGACCGTGATGAGGAAGGTGGCAAGAAATTTGTACAGACTTTCGCAGCCATAGAGCATTTTGATTATTATGATAGTGGTGTTTATTCTTATGAGCAGCTCTTAACGACAATGCGACAATTGAACATGTCGCAAAGTGCTATTGAAGAGCAGTTTCGTCGTATCGTCTTTAATGTGGTCGGATGTAATCAGGATGACCATGTGAAAAACTTTGGGTTCATGATGGATCGTCAGGGCAATTGGGACATTACGCCTGCTTATGATCTTTGTCACGCCGAAGGCAGCGATTTCACAAGATTCCACCAGTTGAGCATCAACAACAAAACAAGTGATTTCATATTAGAAGACCTGAAGCATCTTGCAAAATTTGCAAGGCTACCGCGCAACCGCGAAAAAATTGTCCTTGAACAAACCGTTGATGCGTTCTCGACATGGCACCAAAAAGCAATAGAGCTAGATATACCAAAAGCATTACAGGACCATGTATTGAGCACCCTCCGCCTTACTTGGTAATAGACTCCATAAAAAACAGGCTATCGAATAGGCTGGGCAGACTTCTGACAAGTTTAAGTGGTTGGAGCATAAACTTCCTACAAGTCATCGGCGCACTTATTGACAGCTTCATCACTCAATTCCCCTGCCACTCGTGAGCGTTCAAAAAAATTGCGCACACTGGTGACACCGCTGATTTGTTTGCTGAGATGGCGGTCTACAATGGCATTCGCTTAATACGAGATTTTAGGTAAGATTAATTTCAACTTTCATGTCTCTGAACGGCAGAACAGGAAAACCTTTTTACTTTTTTTCAATTTTCAATAAAAGGGGTTGACAACCCTCACCCTTCCAAATTGACTATCATTGGAAGATTATGCTATTGGAGCGAATCAATAGACCAGCTTATCCGGAATCTCAAGTCCACCACCGTTTGGCCTTAGCTTCACCCGCAAGGAGTTCAGCGATACCCAGAAAACGGTTGCCCTGTTACCGGTCAATAACCGCAACGAGTTGGTCAAGACCATCTGTGAACACCTAAACTGGTACACTCCGGAAGGGATCCTTTCGCAAGGATGCCGCCTTGGCTGTATGGAACTGCTACCCACGGAAAGGGTGTCTGGCAGGAACTGCATGCCTAAAATCAACCTGATGGCCATGACCAAGCTGTTCACCATTTACAGCAATGGATTTCCAGCCGGAATAATGAGAGAAATCGGTATTGATTTAATGTGAAAAATAAAAGTGGTTCAAGAAGGAGCAATCATTCATTGAAAACTTTGAAACAAGGAATTTTCACTGTCAACTGGATGCGGTTGTGGAGGAAACCGGAATGGGCCAACTACTTTGGGGATAGGTTTGCTCCCCTGGAAGTACCATTGCCACGAATGTGGGATTTTGATCACGGAACTGGCCAGTCGGCAAGTCACCGAACCGGATAAGAGTTTGGCGCCATGGTTGAATGGTGTTTCTGCATATGGTGTCATGAAGCATTGGGTATTCATCCGGTATATTTTTGCAACTGATGGGTTGGGAGGTTATTTATGAATTGAGAAAAACCAGGTATCATGAAAAAACTTGTTGCAATTTAGGCCCATAGAATTTCCATATTTTTTGTCATAGCCTAGCCACTTAAATACTAATCAAATATAGATTATTACATTCCCTAAAATAAATTCTCGAAGTAATTGATGCAGTCAAATCTCCAAACACGTGTTCAGGAAGTAGAAGTGAACTTTGGAGGTGATCCGTTGTTCTCAAACATTTCCTTTAACCTTCATGAGGGTGACAAGGTATCTCTGGTGGGGCGGAATGGTTGCGGCAAATCCACTTTGTTCAAGGTAATTGCTGGAGATATCGAACCTGATCACGGTGAAATAGACAGTAGCAAAGGCCTAAGGGTTGCCTATCTGGGTCAGAAGGAGAATTTTGACAACTGTAGGACTCTCGGTGATTTCGCCTCCAGGGGACTTGGTGATAGTGAAAAATACCTAGTTGATCAAACGGCACAATTGTTGGGATTTGATCCTGATGCTTTAGTTGATGAATCATCAGGTGGAGAAAAACGAAAGGCAGCATTGGCAAGGGTTTTCGCCAAGGAACGGGACCTGTATTTGCTGGATGAACCCACAAACCATTTGGATATCAACGCCATTCTCTGGTTGGAAGAAACAATCAAGACCTCTGCCAAAACCTTTGTCGTAATAAGTCATGACAGAAAACTTTTGTCAAACATGGGAGGTAGAACCTTTTGGTTGGACCGTGGAAAATTGCGTATTTGCCCCTATGGATATGGTAGGTTTGAGGAGTGGCAGGAGGAAATTCTTGATCTGGAAAATACCCATCGAACCAAGCTGGACCCAAGGATAAGAACGGAAACCCTGTGGTCGAGGGAAGGGATTAGTGCCCGTCGAAAAAGAAATCAGGGCAGATTGAAGGCCTTGGAAATACTGAGGGAAAAAAGAGCCGAGTTTGCCCAGAGGGAATCTACCTTTTCTGTAAATATCAACCAACCGAAAAGTGACACCCAAATGATATTGGAAGCGTACAATATTGATAAGTCTCTAGGTGGAAAGGAGATCATCAGGGATTTTTCATTACGAATTCTGAAGGGTGACAGAATTGCCATCGTTGGCCCTAAT
>CAZHIL010000282.1:0-3138 GCA_964532985.1 uncultured Albidovulum sp.
GGATATACATCCTTCGATACGGCATCTTGATTGTTTGTACGATAAACTCATACTGACGGATAAGGTAGCACATGCCTATTCATTAGGACCTGAAAGGGTTGAGGATGTCATGGAAATGGTCAGGATTGCCGGCGGTCTGACCCATGAGGAGTTTGATGAAAAACCCCGAATGTTTACCAACATCAATTCAACCTCGCCTCTCAAGCACGACTGGCCGATGATTGATGGATCCATGCGGTTGGCCAGAAGAGGGCAACCGGTGATTGTTTCTCCCTTTACCCTGGCAGGCGCGATGGCACCTGTAAGCATGGCTGGTGCCGTGGCATTATCCATGGCCGAAGGATTGGCAGCAATTGCCCTATTGGAGTACATCAATCCCGGAACACCAATTGTTTTTGGTACCTTTACCTCCAATGTTGATCTTCGTTCAGGTGCTCCAGCCTTCGGTACACCAGAGTATGTGAGGGCTACCCAGATGGCAGGGCAAATGTGTCGATTCTATGGATTGCCATTAAGGGCGAGCAATGCATGTGCTGCCAATGTTCCAGATGGTCAGGCCATGTGGGAAAGCATGAATTCCATGTGGTCAGCGGTCCAGTCCCAGGTGAATATGGTTTATCATTCTGCAGGATGGCTTGAGGGAGGTTTGATTTCCAGCCCGGAAAAGTTTATCATGGATTGTGAAACCCTTCAGCATTTCCAGCGCTACTTTGAGAAGACTGTTTATGGAACCGAAGAAAAGGATTTGGCTTTGGAAGCCATTTCCGAGGTTGGTTCCAGCGGACATTTTTTTGGGGCTCAACATACACAGGAAAGATACACAACCGCATTTTATGAACCATTCCTCAGCAATTGGCAAAATTATGAGGCTTTTGAACTCGGTGGGGGAGAATGGACAGCTGAAAGAGCCCATAAACTGTATAAGCAAATCCTGGTTGATTTTGAACCACCTGCCATTGATTCAGACATCAATGAAGAACTAACCGAATTCGTGGAGAGGCGGAAGGCTGAGGGTGGAGCTCCAACCGATTTCTGATTGTTTGCAAGGTTTGGTGGAATCAATCGCACCTTTCTTGCGAACAAGAGATACTTCTGTTACTCGCGCTCTCCCAGACAATTCACTTGTCTGGGGAAGCGTTATTCCAGTAGGGATGTTGAATGGCAGAGAATTTGGTGAAAGATGATTAAAACTTCAAATCGCCAAATTTTTTCTTGAATTTGGAAACTCTGCCCCCCGTATCCATGAGGTGGGTACCACCACCGGTCCAGGCCGGATGGACGGTTGGATCAATGTCCAATTGCAGAACATCGCCTTCAGAACCGTAGGTTGATTGCATTTCCAACTCATCGCCATTGGTCATTTTGACGGTGATTTTATGGTACTCGGGATGAATGTCCTTTTTCATGATCCTGACTCCTTATGATGTTTCTCTTTTGGGCCGGTAATTGGTCTTTTCAGCAATCCTTGCTGCCTTGCCCCTGCGATTTCTCAAATAATACAATTTGGCCCGACGAACCTTGCCCCTGCGGACAACGGTAATCGAGTCGATATTGGTAGAATGAAGCGGAAATACCCTTTCCACCCCTTCCCCAAAGGAAATTTTCCTCACGGTAAAGGTGCCTTCAATCCCTTTACCTCCCTTGCGGGCGATACAAACACCTTCATAGTTTTGTACACGGGTTCTGTTACCTTCGGTAACCTTGAAGCCAACTCTGACAGTATCACCAGCCTTGAAATCAGGTATGTCTTTTTTCTGTTTTAATGCTTCCAGTTGGCGGTCATTAAATTTTGCAATCAAATCCATGGTTTTATCCTTCCAGTTTGTACTTAATTCTTGGCCCTGCCATAATTCATCAAATGTTGGTTTCGGCCTTTTGTTCACAATATTTTTGCCAAAGATCCGGCCTTCTGAGCTTGGTTAGTTCTTCAGCTTTTGATTTTCTCCATTGCGCAATATTTTCATGGTGTCCAGTTAACAGTATTTCAGGAACCGAAAGGCCATTCCATACCCTCGGTCGGGTGTAATGTGGATGTTCCAATAAACCGCATATAAATGATTCATTTTCGGTTGATTCAAAATTTCCCAAAACATTCGGTATAAGTCTCACAGTGGCTTCAATCAAGGCCTGGGCTGCAATTTCCCCACCAGAAAGCACAAAATCCCCCATGGAAATCTCTTCCGTTCCGGTTGCCTGAAAAAATCGTTCATCCACACCCTCATAACGACCACAAATTAATGTTATCCCCTTGCAGGTCGACCATTTCTTTGCTGTGGACTGGTCAAACAACTTTCCCCGAGGTGATAAAAATACAACAGGCCATGAATCAGGCTTCTCATCTATCTTTTCTTGCGTGGATTGTAGGGCGGATGCCAATATATCCGGTTTGATAACCATGCCCGGACCGCCTCCAATTGGTGTGTCATCTACTGACCTGTGTACCCCCGCACCAAACTCCCTCAAGTCAACGGTTTCAAGGTTCCAGGATTTACCCAGGGCCTTGCCCACTAAGGAACTACCCAAGACTCCGGGGAAAACCTCGGGAAATAGAGTGATTACCTTTGCCGTCCACATAATGATCTCACCCTACGACGATATGACCACAATTGTAATCAGAGATAGTTTTCAACATTTTCCACAACCAAATAACCGAGAGGAATTTCAACCGACACAACGTTTTCCTTGGTAAAGGGGATTAGAACCTTGTTGCCGGAATCTTCAAGGAAAAGCTCCATCAGGTCCCCGGCCCCAAAATTGTTCATTGAACTCACATGTCCAATGAACTTGCCCTCGGAATCCATGGCCCGCAAGTTCTGTAAATCTGAATAATAGTACTCGTTGTCTTCCAATTCTGGAAACTCTTCCCGGTTGGCAAACAATTTTGTACCCTTCAATTGGGCTGCCTGCTCACGTGAATTGATTCCATGCATAACTGCTATAAACTCTTCTCCAGCCTCGATCAGCCGGTCGAGTCGATAGATTATACTTCCACTTTCGGAATAGAGGCATGAAAAAGACGCAATATTTCTGGGATCAAGACAAAAACTTCGCAATTTTATATTGCCTTTCGTACCATATGGTTGTCCCAACACACCAACCCAAACCAGTTGACGGTTTTCAAGGGCAGAGGTTTGTGAA
>CAZHIL010000283.1:0-5153 GCA_964532985.1 uncultured Albidovulum sp.
AGATTTTAAGAAAAAAGGATATTTTGTAGAATTTGGTGCTCAAAATGGAATTGATCATAGTAATTCATACCTACTTGAAAAAAAATTTGGTTGGAACGGCATCTTGGCTGAACCATCGAAAGGCTCGCAAAAAAAATTGATCGAGAATAGAGATAGTCACATATGCTTTGATTGTGTTTGGCATTCAAGTAATGAGAAAGTCATGTTTTGGGAATTGAAATCAGTTGGGTTATCTGGTATCTCCACAGGATTAAAAAATAGGGACCTAGAACAAAAACGCTTAAAGGGAAGAAAGGAATATACTGTAAATACAGTTTCTCTGAACGATCTCTTGGACAGATACAAAGCACCCAATGATATTGACTATCTTTCAATAGATACGGAGGGCACTGAACTTGAAATTTTGAGATCTTGCGATTTTAACAAATATTCATTTTCTGTAATCACTGTTGAACATAACTTCTCAACAGAAAGAGATTGTCTGTATGATTTACTTTCAAAAAATGGTTATAAGCGTATTTTAGAAAATGTATCCAAAGTTGATGATTGGTATTTGCGATATTAAGATTTGTCTACTGTGTAAAATTTTTCGTTGAGATTAATGAATCTCTTCACCAAAAATGTTGGGTTGGACTACCTGTAAACATTCTGAAAATATGATTGGTTTCTCTCAAATCAACTAAAATTACAGTTGCATGGTTCTAGCAGTTTTCTTATTCTCGATCCCTTAGCATTCGTTAATCACACATCCTACATAATTCGTCTATTCAATTAGAACTTGTGCAATAAGTCTTGAAAACTGTAAACGGTCATAAACAAGGCTATGCGCGAACCTCCATTTAAACCACTTTACAAGGAGGAAAGCCATGAACTGCACCAAGGCTGCCTAGCAGAAATTTAAGCGTGTAAACTACCTTTTTCAAATTGATCTAACTGACATGGAATGGGCTGTGATCGAACCACTTCTTTCCAGACAAAGTCGCATGGGAAGGTATCGCTGGTGGAAATCCCCGTACAAGCTCTGGGGCATGACCCTGTCGAATTGATGGGAAATCACAATCACTGGCAAAAGCGACAATCTTTCTATGAAACGATGGAGTTTACAAAAAGACCAATGCATTGGCTGGCATTCTTGGCTAAACTCAAACTTCATTATAGGGGATAGTTACCAAAAAATTAATAATTATTTTCCCTGATTAGGAACAAAATTTGTACTAAATCCTAACCCAATGATCCAAATAGATATCAGGATTTTTCGTTCTTTTTGAATTAAACCATTTATTTGGTGTTACAACGATTTTCCTTGGATTAGAGTTAAGCCATGCAGCCTACCAAGACATTGTTGAATTTGCAATGATATTATGTGAACATAATGATTGCAAAACTAAGTCAAAATGTCCAAAGTCCTCATTATTTATATCCACAATGGTAAATTTGTAATCTAAATTCAGATTCTTCTTCACCCATTCGGGATCATTTGAAAATATAAAGAAATGTAAAGATGAAGATGAACTTACTATATTTGAAATATAGTTTGCTGCATTATGATAATATTCCATTGTACAAGTTGCAAGTTTTTTATTAAATGGTGGTTTTAGGTAATCACCTCTTCTTATGTGAATCGAGACTGAGTTTTTTACTTCTAAAATTTGTGATTGTATCTCTAAATTGGCATCATTAAGTGGGGTTGTAAATATTAAATCCTCTCTTAATTTTTTTTCATTGGTTTTAAAATACTGTTCACTTTGAAATTCACCAATTATGTACATTCCTTTTGATACTTTGTTTATTGATCTATCAAAAAATGGATGTGTTTTTTCAACAAAAATATTTTTTGGATAGCCAAATATTTTTTGTATTTTGTAACGTATGTAGTTTTTATTTTTTTCATAATCATATTCTGAATAATCAGAACTTGAAAAAAATCGTGCATTGTTAAAATGAATTAAACTAAAATATCGTTTTGGTGAAATACTACTTTCTAAATTTCTTTTTGAATTAAACCAGCTTAAGTCGATTTTCAGATCACAATTTATTTTATCAGCTATGCTTCTGCCGGTAGAATATTGAAATAATTGATTCCCGATACCACCAGATAAACACAGATGTACTGCTGACATATCAATTTTCTTCATTATACAGGATTCCAATAATCGACTCTTGAATTTGATTCGGGTAGGTCTAATTATTCATGTCTTGGCATTTTAAAACAATTTTTCTCCTTCGAGATATTATTTTCTGGCACTTTTGACTGCTTTGTGATTCCATCAACTCATTCGATTGAAAAACATCCAGGGGAAATTGGCCATAGATAATCGAAAACTGCACGAGAGGGGAAATCAGCTGGAGAAGTTGGACGAGTTCTACTACCCTTCATCGATGAGAAGTTTTCGGTATTCTCCACCTAGGTGATCCTGGCCATCCTTCCTAGGATCCGAAGATCATGGAGTGATACATCCTTAGGGTGACAGGCAAATGCAATTCATGCTTTTGGTTCGCACCTCTTTCTAGCGGTTTACCAGACAATATTAAAGTTTTATATAGCAGGTGGCCTTGTTTTAGTTTCTACACAAAATCGCTCCTGAACACGAAAATATACTTTTGACAATGAGTGAAGCAGAACAAAAACAGGTTATTTTTAATGTGAATTTGATGCAGTGGAACAATTTGGTGTAGACAATTTAAATTGAGACCAGAAAATAACTTGCAAGAGTATGTCTGGAATTGCAAGGATTTGAAGAGATAGTTAAATAATAGCATTTACATCCGGAACAGAACAATTTTAAGAAGAATTTGAGGTGTTTAAATGATTCCTGTTTATGTAATTTCATTGGCTGATTCCAAAGAACGAAAGGAAACATTATCAAGATGCTTGAAAGCCCTTGATATTCCTTTTGAGTTTGTTGATGCTATTGATGGTAGGCTAGGGCTTGATCCCAGATATGAAAAAGACATTGACCGGAAGAGAGCAAATTTCGGTAGAGGTTTAATTGACTCAGAATTCGCTTGCGCTCTATCCCATGTTAAAATCTACATGCGTATAATCCAGGAAGGAATTGATTATGCATTGGTATTGGAAGATGATGCCATTCCAACACCTGATTTAAAGACTTATCTCAAAGGGGAAGGGTACAAGGACTCTGATTTGACCCAGTTGTATACCAACCCCAAAACTCTTATTTTTTCCAGAAACCGTATACACCTATTTGATGATTACCATGCCTATCCGCGTCCACCATTTAGGATTTCTTCGGCAGTTGGATATATAATTTCGAAATCAGGTGCAAATCACTTTTTGAAAAATGGACTTCCAATTACCAATCATGCAGATTGGCCTTTGTGTGTCGATGAACTGGCTCGAAAGAAAAGAGCAAAGATTGTTTATCCGAATTTAATAAAACACCCTCCTGTAAGTTCAGAGCAGTCAGTTATAAATCATCAATACTTATATAAACGGAGATTTTTGGGGGTAGATATCCCACCATTTGAGAGGATTTTGTATTCTTTTTCTAGAGCACCATTTAAATTGCTTTCAAGAAGACTTCATTAGTAGTTAGATTTGGCTTATGACATGAGGCGTACTAATGCTTGATCCAAGGAAAGACTTGAAGGGGGTAAGCCCCGAAATACTGGCAAAAACCAATTTTAAGAACTCTCTTTTACCTAGAAGAGTTATCAAGACCGTTGAATACGGCACCCTGTGAAGAAGTCTGCGACCGACCATGCTAGCGAACCGTGTCTCGCATCTGGTATAGGATTCCTAGGGAATTGATATTATGATTGTGGGAAAACTTGTAGACATACCATTGAAGGTGTTTGGGAGAAATTTTGTGGAGTATCCCTTTCTGCGACCTTTACAACATACTCCAAAAAGTTTCAACGGGCTATGCCATCAACAAATTGGGATACCTTAATATGCCTTTGCATCATTGGTATATACCACAGTGTCCGGATTGGATACATCATCAAAAATGCCCTTCAGGGTTTTTTTCCAAGTATCAGTTGCTACCTTTGTATCAAACTCATTGGGTTCACGGCACTTGGCGCCGACAACTTCGATCAAGTTAACCGCACCATTAAACGGATCATCGTCTTTTTCTACCAAAGCTTTTCGGATGCTAAGCATCCTGAACTGTGCCCTGGGTTGACTTATTCCCGAGTCCCTACGAAGTTTCATGCTTGAAACGGATTTGAGAGACATTCCCAGAGATAAATACCAATCGCCCACTCTCTCATAGAGATATTGAAGCAAGCCATTAGGGTTACGGTCCTTACACTGAAATAGGAACAGCAGTACTTGCACCAGTATGGCATAAGCATGGCATTGAGAGCTTTCTTTGTTTGATTACCACAACTTTTGGAGTAGATACGATCCCCATTGGCCAAATACAATCATCAAACCATTTTACAGCGGATTCTTCGGTCGAGACCAAATCCATAATTTGAATAAGGGTAAGATTTTCTCGCTATGATTTTTACCAAGTGCTTTTTGTGTTTCAAATCTTCATTGCTTTATGGTTAGTATATTGTAAATGTATCAGTCAAGTAATCTTTATAAATCCTCTCAGTAAAATATTCGAACTGCACTGGATGATTGAAGTGGGATTGTTGATTGCTATACGTTAACAAAGATACCATGTATCGGAGGTATTTTTCAGGTTCAAAAATCATCAATGTCATCCATGAAAAGGTATATTGATCTGTTTTGAAAAACCATTAATCTAATTTATTTATGGAAATGCCCTACATAAAGACAATTGATCTAAGCTCTTCTGAATAATATTTCTATGAATCATAAAATCTGTCCTGTAGTACTATGTGGTGGTGTTGGAAAACGATTATGGCCAGTTTCCCGACAAACTTACCCCAAGCAATTTTCTAAATTCCTAGGACACAATAGTTTGTTTCAGAATACTGTTACAAGGTTTGATGATCCAAGATTTGAGCTACCGCTAATTCTAACAAGCGATGAATACAGATTCATTATTGGAGAACAGTTAAATCAAACCGAAACAAACTATTCTGGTATCATTATTGAACCTAATCCAAGGGACACTGCACCTGCAATTTTGGCAGGTGCTTTGCTACTCAATAAGAAATCTGGAAATTCGACAATGCTTGTTCTTCCATCTGACCATTCAATTGGTAATGAT
>CAZHIL010000284.1:0-27702 GCA_964532985.1 uncultured Albidovulum sp.
GGTAACCGATAACACCTACTTGAGGGGGTATTGGCAATCCGAAAGGTTTTTTCAGGACTGCAAGGATGTAATCAGATCGGATTTTGAATTCACTTCAAAACCAACAGGTCAAAATCTGGATATTCATCAGGAAATCCTGGAGGCAGAATCGTCCATATCACTGCATGTCAGAAGGGGAGATTACCTAAATCAGAAGAACTTATCCATATTCAGCAGTTGTTCCCAGGAATATTATGAACAAGCTGTCGGGTTGATTGCCGAACGATGCCAGATAACACCTAAGGTATATGTATTTTCAGATGATCCCGAATGGGTATCCAATTATTTCAAACAGCCATATGAAATGAGGGTAATGACTCATAATCCAGCTGGTCAGGCTATTGAGGATTTAAGATTGATGACAATTTGCAAACACCATGTCATTGCCAATTCCAGTTTCTCCTGGTGGGGAGCATGGCTGGGAAAAAACCCTAATAGAATAACTGTAGCTCCTGCCAAGTGGTTTGCTGATCCAAAATACTCCAACCCTGACATTTATTGCAAGGATTGGATCAGGCTGGAGAATTAGCTTTGAAGTCTATACCAGCGGTGTAAATTGATTGGCTGAATGTCATCTGGAGTTTGCCAGATGCTTACATCCTAAGTCGTAATGACAACGATATCATGCCTGATATTGTAAAAATAGAAGAAAATTTTTGGTTTCAAAGGCTGTTTTACTATCCAAAAACATAGGAAAATTATTGTTTTTTGGACTTAAGAAACAGGTTCCAAGAGAAAATATTTCCTTATTTAGATTGAAAATCCAAATTTTTTTGGGGTGTATCGAGACCCTTAATGGATAGGGGATTGTATCATTTTTTACCCAATCCCAATCACCATTGACCTTGTTGGTATCCTCACAAGGTCAGTTGCACGGGATTACCCTTCAAAGTGCGAGTGCACTATCCCTTGAAGCATAAACAGTCGGATGACATCATCAGATATCATGGCAGGCATTCTTCAGGACCGGGGATGGATTGCTGTCGGAAATAGGTAAGGTGTTTTATCCACAAGTTAATTTTCCGAGGTGGTTTAGTTGACTTGATAGTTTGGGATAATTTCTATAGTTCCCTCGCCAAATGCAAATTTTTGCTATCTTGGCAATTGGCATATCGAAAGGTAAAACCATTACACATACTTCGGGAAACAATCTCTCCAGTAGATACATCAACATATTAGGGAGAACTCACAAAATATGTGATATCCTCGACCAATTGCCCATCGGGCCAATTGACCCAAAGGGGAACATTATCAAACGGCAACAGGGAACAATCATTACCATTCTTGACCGATCCCTAAGAATCAGGCAAGAAAAAGAACAATCGATCAATAGGATGGATTACGTTCCTGCCATTACCGAGACAAGGTATCTTCCCGAATGGTTGGTACCAGCTGGTTGGACAGATCTTTGCCTGCTTACTGATGAGTTGGCAAAGATTACATTCGAAGGGGTGAAAGGCAAGGGCAGGGAGATCATGAGTGGGGTTATTGCATTGCTCCATTATCCGTTTCCAATTGCCAGTGTTGTGGATTTTCTGGAGGCTTGTAACAGTAATCATGTATTCGGTCCAACCAAAAGAAAACCACTCAAGGCAAATCGGCAGCCCATCCATCGGGATAACTTGGAAAAGTATCCGGACGGGTCAAGATCAGTTTCTGAAAGTATCATTGCCGGCTTGATCAGGATAAAGAGATTAGCGCTGGCAAAAGGCCGAAAACAACAAGGAAAGGACTTCATTGGGGAAAAGGATGGTGTCCTGGAAGAGGTACTTTCGGAAATATACTCTGGGGAAAACCGGAACACGGGAACCGAAAGGAAGGCCAGGGCAGGCCGGATCGCAGCCATTGCTATGATCCGGAATTTGTTTCAATGGTTGCACTGTCAACAGGGCAAACCGGAATATAATCAATCCAGATCCTTTGTTGCCACGGGTTCTTCACTGGAGACCATTCTCCCCTTATACGATTTTACTTATAACCTTTTGATTGGAAAGAACTCCCCCAAACCACTGGTGGGTTTAAGGTAACTGGCTTGCCTTCTTGCAAGTCCAGCAACCCTTTTCCATCAAGGTACATGACACATCAGCATAAAGGAAAGGACACGGCAATGGATTAATCATTATTTTTATCAGGAGCATTACTGCCTCTTACCCTAGCCCCATGGGAGCCCGTTAATCAGTTGATCTGCTTAATAAAATTCTGTGGATCATCTTTTAACTCTAATCTCGTTTCAGGCCGGTCGGCACATGATACCAACCAGCTAGAAGTAATAATAAGCCATATAGCCGCCGAGGAGGTACTAATGAAACAAATCATTCAAAAAATCCTGTCGAGCAGTATCAGACAGAATGTTGGTATTCTTATCAAGATTCTGGACAATATCGCCATCGACAATTTGCCGTTGAAAAACAGCATAACAATGGAAAACAGGGAAGGGAAGGTACTGTGGGTACAGATCAATTCATCCATCTTCACATTTCTGGCTGCTGAGACCACCTTTCGTCACATCAACCATGTAGTTCGCAAATCAAGGGCAGGCATTGACCGGATCGTTGTTACACCTTTGGAAACCGAAGATGGGAATATAACCAGACCGGTTTTTCTCAGTTGGGTTGTCAATACCAACGACCGTCGTTGCAAGGTCATTCACGAGAGGCATTTCACCTCCTACTGCAAATACCTGTGGTGGGATATCTATGTGGAAAAAATACTCGGGAAGGTGAATCGCAGTAAAAAACGTTCACTCAAGAGGGTCTTCACGGACCAGTCAGTCCAGAACGAGTTCATTATGGAATCCCTTAAGAAGTTGAAAAACACCCGACACTTCATTGATAAAGATGCCGATGTGGAAGATGTCTTCACCCAGATCCGAGAGGAGTGGGAACGGAGATATGCCAGGAAGGGTCTTGGCCATGCCATCATGTACCGGTGGCAGGCCCTCAAGATTGGAACTGAACTGGGCTTGTTGAAACTTGATCGTATCATCATCAAGGACATTTGCGGCAGTGGCAGGATATCTTCCAACCTCTTTGCGGAAATCATGGAAGAAGCCGAACAGATGGAAAGGGGGATCATCAATTCCAGGACCCGCAAGATGGATATTGTCATGAGGCGTCACATGCTGATGTACATCATCCACCAAACGACACCCCATTCCCTGCAGGAAATCGGCAAAATCATGGGTGGCCGGGATCACACGACGGTCATCAATGGCCTTCGGAAGGTCACTGAAAGAATGGAGACGTCACCGGTTCAGCAAGCCCTTCTGGATCAGTTCTGCATTCTCTTCGACAACATCAGGCTCTTTCATGACAATCCCAAAATCGGTGACGAAGACTAGCCTGAACCTGTCCTTGGTATTGACAACCTGGTTATAGTATCTGTCTCCAGACCCACTACCGGGATATAAATAAAACAATCTGAATTGGGGTATGCTTGCTACCTCAATTCAGAGCCCCCAAATCGCCTTCGCCGGTTTTGCTTGCAGCAGGGCCTTTTGAATTCACCCAAATGCTCTCTTGAGGTTTGCAACACTGCAAAGGAGTAGGGTTCCTTTTGATCTGTTTTCTGGTAGCGGTGGGTTCTAAGGGTTGATTGGGTTTCACCCTGGATCCGTGAATATTCCCAATCTTCAGGATAGTACGACCAGATGAACGACACCATTCAGGTTTGTTAGGAAAATGGTAGGGGATTATCAGAGATGATTGGGGAGATTTTCTGCTTCATGAAAGTATGGGGAAGGTACTCAAATTATTTCCTTTTTCCTGTATTCAAATACTGGATCAAAGTGAAATAAATACAGAATTACAAGACAAAATATGGAGTGCAATAATCCCTTTTTTCAGAACAAGTTTGGCTTTGCCGTGTACCTGAATACCCATGTGAGATTGGGATTACAGCAACGATCTTGACATTCAACCGATCGAGTATAATGTAGCAATGCCACAAGTTTTGGAACATGCTTGTAATTTCGGAACTAGTGCCTTAGATTCGGATTTGTGTAATCGGTGTAGGTGCCCGCCTCTGCAACGGACATTATTTTCTTCCAAGTGAGATTTATTTCGTACCATTACAGCTGGAAGAAGCAACACCGTTTACACTTTTCCCAAGCAATCACCTAATCAATATTGTGGAAACACAATCAACCTCTCAGATCTTTGCGATGAGTCAATACTCATGAGTTATGATATCTGTAATCCTCCTACAGAAGGTATGGCATATTATATCGGCAGTATTTTCAACATTTGACTGGAAAGCAGTGGACAAAAAGTAATGTATTTGCACCGTAATATTAGGTATTTCTAAATACAATTTAGTGCTGATCTATGGGTTCTTGATCAGTAGGAACCTTCTGGTAATATGTTTTTATTGAACTGAAAAAGTACCACCACGTGATTACTACCAGGATCCAGGGTAAGATATCACCGATTAGTATATTTAGTCCATCCTGGTTTGTAAGGTTAGCGAGAATTATAATTCTTAAGCCAAGACCTTTTGTTAAAAAAATCAGGTAGGTTAAACCCAAAGCAAAAATAAACCGCTTTACAACAAATGATACATCTGCAAAGAATTTTTTCATTTTTTCGAAACCTATCATGGCAATGGCACTATAACGCCATCAGGTAAGTTTTTTGCCTAATAATAGATTTCGCAGTAAATTTCCAACCGTAACAGATAACAATTAGTTTACTTCAGCGTTAGGCCCTTCTGATCGTTCTTACCTCAACCGTATGCACCAATGAAAACAAGTCCTACAAGGTGCTTCCACAGAAGCATAAAAATGTCAATCACTCGGTTAGCCAATATATGAATGGAATGGCTCATACAAACGGGATTGAGTCCTTTTGAGCTTTACTCAAGAAGGGTTATCATGGAACTTTCCACCATTCTAGCCCCAAGCACATGGACAGATATGTTAATGAATTTACAAACCGTTATAACCTTCGCGGTTCCGATACGATTATTATGATGGGAGATACCGTTGGAATAATGGTAGGTAAGAGGTTGACTTATAGACAACTTGTTGAGTCCTGAAAGGATTTCTCCATTTCTGAAAATATTGCCGGATCAGGATGCACTGAATGAATTTTTCTTTGAAAAATGGTTTCAAATTCCCGTGAAATGGAATGCTCATCCGAAAATCAGTAGATATGCCAAACGAACAAAGAATTCGGAGTATGTTTCAAACAATTTCAAGCGACAACTTAAGGAAGGTGCCTCAAGTCCAATGCTTTGGCACTTTATGGGAAGTAAACCCTGGAATAGAAGAAAACTCAAGGATTTGCTTTTCTCTGAGGCTTTTGATGAATGGAAGGGGTATTATAGGGAGTTGGGAGCAATCCTGAAATCGTTTTAATAATAACAAAAGGGAAATTCCATGAAACAAAAAACAAATGAACACAAGCAGAAAATCAAAGAGGAGGGCAAAGAGAAAAATGACCCGATTCCTAGATGGATTCATGAAAGAGCAGAGGCTCTTGCGAAGGGTATGTTCAGGAATGATAGGGATTTAGGAGGAGATAATGGGAAGGGGTAAAATGTGTATATCCAAGTATGTAGATACCATGGGCTTGACAGCTTCCCGACCTTTTTGACAAGGTGACCGGGAAGCGGAGAGTGACCCCGCAAAGGAACTCTCCATCAATTTCATCTTGAAAGGAGTCAAGACCATGACAAGAATTCAATCAGCTTCCCAATCGCCCCCTGATCCTAACACAATTTACTGTTCGGTGGAAGTCAGCCGTTCATCCTGGATCGTCGATATCCAGTGTCCCCTGACGGATGTCAATATCGGCATTCACAAACTGCCACCCGGTGGAGGCACTGACCTGATCGACCTGGTCCGGAAGTCGCGGGCCCGCATTGGTTCCGAGGTACCGGTCATGTTGTGTTACGAGATCAGTTACGAGGGCTTTTGGCTGGTCCGATACCTGGAGCGCCAGGCTCCGGACATCGAGGTGGTGGTTCTTGATCCAGCCAGCCTGCAGGTTGCCGGCGTTTCAAGAAGGTCAAGACCGACCGCCTGGATGCGGAACGGATGATTCGGGCCCTGAAGGCCTGGCATGCCGGCGATGGTGATGCCATGTCACGAGTCCGTGTACCTTCGGTTGAGGAGGAGGACCAACGGCGATTGGTGCGGGAGCGTGATGCCCTGCTCGGGGATCGTCAACGATGCCGCAACCGGATCCAGAGCCTGTTGCACTTGCACGGGATCTTTGACCTCAAGCCCGGCACCCGTGACATCATGCCCCTCCTTGCCGGAACCGAAACCGGTTATGGCACCCCCTTTCCGCCCCATTCATTGGCCGAGATCTTCAGGCTCCGACGCCGCCTGGACCTGATCGAGGAACAGATATCGGTTATCGAGGCCCAACGTGATGAACTGGTCCAGGTTGGGAAGGAAGCGGATCCCGAAACCGTTGAAAGGATGGCGGCGACCTTGACCAGGGTCAGGGGTATCGGTACCAATGATGCCACCATGATGGCCACCGAGGTGTTCAGCCGGGACTTCCGGAACCGGCGCCAACTCGGCAGTTGGGCCGGTTTGACATCGGCATCCTGGAGCAGTGGAGCGGTTGATCATGATCAGGGTATCACCAAGTCAGGTCCCTCGCGTGTCCGCAAGCACCTGATCCAGATGGCCTGGCGCTGGCTCCGTTTCCAGCCCGGGAGCAAACTGACCCTCTGGTACAGGGAAAGAACCAGGGATGGTCATGGCCGCAACCGGCGGCGCATGATTGTTGCCCTGGCCCGCAAGTTGCTGGTTGCCCTGTGGCAGCTTGCAACCAGGGGGTTGGTTCCGGAAGGGGCAATCATTGAATGAAGGCATTGAAACAAGGAGTTTCCACTGTCGACCGGACGCGGTTGTGGAGGAAACCGGGACAGGCCAACCGCTTTGGGGATGGGTTTGCCGGCAATGGCACCGTAAATATAGATGGGTTTGGTCTCCCGGAGTACCATCGCCACGAATGTGGGATTTGGGTCACGGAGCTGGCCGGAGGGCCAGCCACCGAACCGGATAAGAGTTTGGCGCCATGGTTGAATGGTGTCCCTGCATGTGGAGTCATGCAGCATTGGGTACTCACCCGGTATCTTTTTGCAACTGATGGATCAGGGAGTTATGTATGAATTGAAAAAAAATCAGGTATAATGAAAAAAACTTATTGCAATTCAGGCCCATAAGAATCCCTTAAAATAAATTAGACCAATAGTTTTTCAAAACAGATCAACATTCCCTTTCATTGATGCGTTGATGTTTTTGATCCTAAAAATACACCCGATACATGATATCTTGGTTAAGGAATAGCAAACAATAATTCTACTTCAATCATCCATTGCGGTTCGAATATTTTACTGAAATATGATCTGGTTAAGCATATCACGTTAGTGAATTTCGATGATTCTCCTTATCAAATATTGGTAAGGTCCCGTTTGGTCCATCAAGGCAAATAATGCTTTCCCATGGGGATATGAGACATCCTCAACAACCCTTGTTACTCCTGATTACTTTATATTATCAAGGATAAAGGGATAGGTAAAATGAGAAAACTTATCGTATTCGCTTCAGCCCTTGCGCTTTCCGGGAGCATGACATTTGCCATGGATGAGGATGCAATGGACGAAGAGATGATGATGGAAGCCCCGGCTCCTGCTGTTGCAGTATCTGGTTCTGCAAAGATGGGTATCAAGAACGTAAGTTCGGACGATACTGAGATGGATAAAGGGATGGCACTTATCGAGGATTTCCAAGTTTCGTTTGCATCATCAGGAACCACTGATGGTGGTCTGATGTTCGGAGCCAGTCTTGCCATTGAACAGGATAGTCGAGCTGACGGTAAAGTAAAGGGTTCCACTGTTTATATCGGTGGAGCTGGCGGAGCTTGGAAGCTTGCTTTTGGTGATCCGGACCCCGGTGCCTGGAGTGCTGGTGGCATTGGCGTTACAGAAGAGAATAACATCCTACGTGCATCCGGTCAGAAAATTTCGTTATCCGGAAGTTTCGAAGGTGCCTCCTACGTGCTTACCACCAATGCACCGACCGATGATGGTGTAGACAATCAATGGTCAATGGGCGTGAAATATGGTGCCGGTGCGGTTAATGTTGGTGTCGGCATGGACAGTGAGAAGGGATTGGCCGTGGGTGTCAATACCGACCTATCCGGTGTAAGCACGAGTGTTTTCTATGCCCAGTCTGAGCATGTGATTCCTTATCAAGCATCAGTTGATGCGGTAGCAGCCACACCCGGCAATCTAGGTACAGCTGCTATTACGGAACGCACCGCCTACAATGAAAAAGCAAGCGGAGTGGGTGTAAAGGCCAGCATGTCTGCCGGTGAAGGTGCAACAATCTCGTTGGCATATTCTACTAAGAAAGAAGAAAGAACCGCTGTAGCTACTGGTGGCGAAACCACAGCAGGTGCAGGTCTTCCAGGTACTGAAAAAACCAAGAAGATACAGGTTGATTTCGACTATGCTCTCGGTGGAGGAGCTACCTTCAACGCTGGTATAGATCAGGTAGATGTGGACGGTGGAGCAAAAACAACCACAATCGAAGCCAGCATTGCGATGACATTCTAGTTGTATCCAATAAAAAAATTATTAAAGGGCGGTTCATCTGCCCTTTTTTATTGCTGAACCTAAAATACGAATATTCGTATTCCCTCTCCATACGCCTTGCTACTTGTCGGGTGTTTCTCCTGAAACTGGTCCTTACTCGTTCTCGTTTGCTGTTTGATAGTGTACCACTCATCCCCGAGCAATTACTTGAAAATCACTAAAAGGTTTGCAAACCGATCAGATTATTCACCTCTCTGATCTGGCATGACAAATGGCTGTTCAATTTAAAAGAAACTTCAAGACCCATTTAACAATCTACTCAACATCCTTGAGGAAAGCCAGAAACACCCGAGAGCAAATATCGACCAAAATGCTTGCCCAAGCTCCAACCGGTCACCATCTCCAGAGCATCGAGACAGAAGGTTGATCTAGGGTGAGTTTTACCACCGCTGCTAATAGTCAATGCCTGTTTTTCCAATCTGATACGAGCCTTTTTTCTTTTGATTGGTGCGATCAATGGAAATTGTTGAAACCAATAGATGATAGAAAACGGTTCGGGACAGGCTGTTTCAAAGGTTGGGGAATCCAGTAGGATTGGTTTTAGTTGCAGAATGATCTGTAACAGACAGTCAAAAAGGAGTACGGTTCAACTTAGTGTTAGACAATCTTCCATCCTTGAAAAATGCAAATGCCGACTGATCGATTGATCGCAATTTAGATGGGTTATTGTAAATCGAGGGTAACAGTGAATCGGACTTGAAAACGACTGGAAGTCCGGTCAAACAAGTGGTGTTGTATTTACCCAAGGAAGTTGTAGATTTTGCTTGCATGGTTGAGAATGTACTTGAAGCTTATCAACATTCTTATGATGTCAAAACTGCTCCGGATTGTCTGGAAGAAACGTTCAGGTAACAGGACCTTCAAACCCTTGGAACGATAGTTATCTGGTCAAGCAGAATTCACCCGGGCACAATTGCAAGGAAATCACTTGGCCAATGAAAACAAAATCTCCCCAACCATTCGGACCGAGGATCTACTTAATTACATTCTTCTAGGGCTTGACCCAATTGAAAACAACCTGCAAGCTTTTGGGCTTCAACCACTAAGGCTGGTGTCAGGTAAGACGCTCTGTTGTCACGTAAATCCTGGGCATCAGAATACCCATTTGCAGAGGCAAGATTTACCCAAGCATGGGCAAGGATATAATTCTGTGGGACACCGACACCATTGTAATACATATTTCCGAGTTCGTACTGAGCTTCGTCATGACCCTGTTCTGCTGCCATTCGATACCATTTTGCTGCTTCCCCATAATCCTTTGGGACACTTTCACCGTAGTAATATAAGTCCCCCAAGCTGTTCTGTGCCTCGGCATGCCCGGCCTTGGCCAATGGGAGCAAATCATCAAGATCCTGTGCAGTTGCAGCCAGACCAATCAGAACTCCTGCCATTGTGCCAAGAATGAGTCCCGGTATAAGCCTCATGTGGATTATTAAATCCTGTCGTTCAATGTTTTTCATACTCATCCCTTGTGATTTGCATATGTTATACAGCCCATAACCATCCAAAGCAAAATGACAAGTCCGATTTCCTTGCCCGGAACCCGAACATTAATTGTTTTTAACTGAATTCAGGAGCACTTGATTACAGAGGATAAACATACCGGAAAGAATTTCAGACCAGCGAAAGTTTAGAAGGAGGTATCGGGCGGTATTGGCAGCATGTACGGAGCGAAGAACAATACCCTTATTGCTACCATACGCAAGTAAGGTTGGAATGTACTGGAAACACTCGGTAATTTGCCATAGGAATATTTTGCGCATTGTTTGAAATGTTTACCCCCTGAGAACGAAACCATGGGACTTGGCAGATTATCCAAGGTTTAGAAGCCACTGGCAAAAACGAAACTCTTGTGATCAAACTTGCGGATTCCCTGGTATACGAGGGATCAGATGAACAATTGCACTAATCATAAGTTTCACCTGAAATGGAATTGAAGGGGTGTTGAATTTACGTGACCCTGAAATAATTCGTATAGTTTCGGTTGTAGTGTAATTACAACTGGCTTGAACGACCAAGTCTCCGGCAATTTCACCTTTGAAAATTTCATTTTTTTTGTACTTGAACTATTGCATAGATAAAGTTCAGTTTCTAATAAGGCCGCATGAAACAGGAAATAAATAGTACAGAATCGATTGTTAATTCAGCAATTAAAAGAGATAGTGTGTTTGAGTGGCGAGAAAAGAAGCGACAGAAAATCATTGAACGTCTCGAAAAGAAGCTAGAGAAAAAAGCAATCGAAATAGATAACAAAATCTCCACTGAATTTAATGAACTGCCATTACTAAATCAATTTAAGGTTGTATTTGGATTTCAAGAAGCAGCAACAGAATTTCATGATGAGAAAGTTGCTCCCGTAATAAATAAATGGTTGATCGAGACCTATAACAGCCTCTGTCAGGATATTCCAGAAAAGCCAGTTTCTGATTGTATTAACAATACTCATGGACCTGACAGGTTTGCTCAAAACTGGAATGCAATACTTCAGGCAGGGGGAGGTACTCTTTCAGTAATTGGGGCAATATCTGCACTACCAGCTGGATTAAGTGTTGGGGTAACAACAACTACAACACTTTTCATTTTTACTACTACGGTTGTAAGTTTTCCCATAATTGCTGCTGCTGCAAGTAGTGCAGCCTTGGCAGCTTATTTTGGTCTCAAAAAAATCGATGGAGCAATTACAATTGGTAAGTTGACATCGGAGTATCGGAAACAAGTTGTAAGTGCATTAAGGGAGAAGGTATTGGGAACAGAATACCTGTACATGATGCCGTCAGATGAAAATAACCCAAAACTACCTGAGAATGAAATGAGTCTTGCACAAATACTTCTTCTTGAAGTCGATCATATGGCTTCCCTGATATTGGAGGAATACCAGTGGCCTCACCCTTGATTCCATTTAAAATTGGTGTAGAGCAACTTCCCGGATGGGCTTCGGGAGACCTAGTCCGCCATGGTGCAATCCTAAAAGACAGTAATACTGGCAGAATAGTTGCCCATCTTCAGGAAACGGGAATGTTTCAGGGGCTTGCAATGCAGGGTACCTCTACGTTGTCCAACATAGCCAATCCGGTTTCTGCAATTACAGGGGTTGCAGGAATTGTCCAGAATGAACAAATCAAGAACAAACTTGTAGAATTACAAAATTCTGTTCAACATATTCAACAACTGCAAATTGCTGGCCTAGGGTTACAAATCATCGGCATCGGTGTTACGGTGGCAAGTACCATGATCATACTTTCCCGCCTTCAGGAAGTGAGCCTGGCATTAGAAAGAATTGAAAAAAAGGTTGAAACACTACCCCAAAGGTGGTACGAATTGCGTCTGAAGGAAAAGATCCTAGACCTGCAGACTGAACTGGAACGTCTGGAGGAAAGTTCGAAATGGCGACAGGCAAATCCGGTTGTACAACATATTGAGAGGGATCTGGATTACGGTTTCAACATCTTCCTTGATGGGAGCATGACTATTGCTTCGGAGAAGTCTGACAATATTGAATTGCTGCAGGTGCTTTTGTATTGCCTTTCATTGTGTGCGGATGCCCAATTCAAGGCACTACTTGAAATGGAAGAGCTGGATATCGCTAGTGCCCGTTCAATCAAGCACTGCAAAAAACTGGAACAGCTTTTCTGGCATATGCCCAAGGACAGGTATATCAGCATCGCAGGGAACTTGAATTCCGAAAGGATCAGGTACGAAATTGAACAGGACAAAAAGTGCAATCTGGAATGGGAAGACAAATCCTCAAAATATGCGAAGGAATTCCGTCGACGATTGATAGCCAGCCAGGCAGTACAACCAGATCAGTTTATTCATGAGTTATACAGAAGATTGTCATCCAGACCTCACCTGATTTCATCCATACAGGAAAATGGGTTGAGTGGTAGGGAATATTTCGATATCGCAAGGTCGGACAAGGACAATCTTCTTCTGTTGTTGAAAGCGGCCAATTAAAAAAAATTGACATTATGTCCTTTTGGTATGGAATCAAAATTACCCCTTAACATATGAATTTCATAGCTTTTCGGCAACGGCAATTTTACCGATATTGAAATAGGTAGAAAATCTTTAATGAATTGGTTGTTTTCAAGGTTTCTACCTGAAGAGGAAAGTCATGGACTTCTTGTCTGGGTTCAATTAAGTGGCTATGATCACAATGTTAATCAAAAGCATGTTCAGACCCTACCGGCAGGGTAATCAGGTACTGAATAGATTACTGATTTATCCCGAATTAAGGGAAGAGATTACCGACTTTCAAAAGGGTATATCGGTAGGGTTGTATTTTGGAATTGTAGTTCTTGAACCTAGTCTTTCAGGAGTGTACGGATGCGCCCCTTGATGTTTTCGAATATAGACTAAAGGTGATCCTTCGCATTTTGGTTAAGTTTAACTGTCGTTAGAACCTCAAGGGGGGGGGTGGTTGGTCAATACATCCGATAAGTATAGCCCTTGGAATGTTAAGTGCATATTTGACTGTAGGAGGTGGCTATGAAACCGGAACAACTTTATGAGAAATATCCACAATTATATCACATTGCTTGGGGAGGTAGTTTGCCGAGCATAAGTGATAACGGGCTGCTGTCGACCAAGTGTTTACTTAAACTATATGGCAAGAGTGATGATGAAATTAAAATAATTATTCGGACACGACGTGACCATTGGATAGAAATTAATTCCCCAGGCAAACCCAAGGCAGTGATCCGGGATCAGAAACCACTATCAGATAAAGGGCTTATAAAGGCCTTAAAGGATGATCCTACCAACCCCAAGCCTTCGGATTGGTACAATTTACTCAACTTAATGGTATTCTTCTGGCCAACGAAAGAAAGATTGAAAACTATGATATCGGCTCCGGTCTATAAAATGGTTAAACATGACGTTTTGATTGTAAACACTATGAAGTTGATTGAACTGGAATACCCCAATATTCGACTCTCTCCTATGAACAGTGGTGCTACCATACCGTATCCTCACCCAAGGGACATGAATCTATTCAAAACGATTCAGGATTATCCTTTTGACTGCAAAAAGAAAAAACAGGGATTTAAGAAAGCTATTGCTGAGGTCTGTGTTAAGAATCAGGTAAAGAGAATCAAAGAAGTAGTTGATGATACGGAATATGGATTGGCCGAAGATATTCTAAAGAAATTGGGGATTGATTAGAGTTTTAATCAGGATAAAAGTATTACAAGTGGGTAATTTTACACAAGGAACCTTCTTGTAATTCAAAAATTATGGCTACGATATAGAAAACAAGGTCTAAAATGCAAAATAACTGTTTTCCATATTATAATGTATCTCTGCATATTAGTGTTCAGGTGATTTAGGTTATTACACGACTGGGCTATTTAGGCTTTCAGGAAAGTACATTAAGCTCTGGCCCAAAAGATTGGATATTTAAAAATTTATGTGGAGGGGCTTAGCTCATTTAAATCAAAATAGTTGGTATCTTTTTTCGTTTTTTATAAACAAAAAAGTGATGGAAAAGGACTTCCTACTTGCCGGACAATGACAAGAGAATCTTGTATCGAAGTGCCCAAAAACCTTATTTGAAACAATTGAAATTCAGAAATATGGATCATGGTGCAAAGGCACAATTGTTCTCCTTGTCAGCCTGTTTGATTATTCAAAAAAAATCGGAGAAAGGCAAAATTAACTGTAAATTGTAAAATTAAACACCCAAGTGAAAATTAAGTTCTTCCAATTCTGTAAAAGAGGGATAAAGGAGGTAGGATACACTAACCCCGTTGACAATTTCGTTGAAAATAATGCCAGAATTTGGTTCCTATTTTTTTAGTTTTTTTATGATAACTAGGCTTCGAACTTTAGAACAACTTTATTAAAGGATAATGATAATGGCTAGCCATCAAATAATTTGTATTAATAAACTTGATCGTGATAATCCATTTGAGAGAATTGAAGCAGTTGGTGTTCTAACAACTGATGGAGGTTACTTACAACTATCACATCAAGATGTCATAGATTTAATTGATTTTGGACAAGGCTTTTATGTTGAAGTCAATGGCGTTTTAGCAGATGTTATTGTGGCAAAAAGTCGCTTTGGTAATGATTACATAAAAACTGAAGCTGATGGGGAAGATCAAAATAATTTACTATCATTAAAGGAATGTGAATAAGTAAAAGATGGTGGATAGTCTTTATCTTTATTCAATCGTAATTACCCCATTGTACATACCATAAAATTTTTCACCACAAAACCAATCTAATGTTTGCTTAATTGGATTATTTATTAGCAGAAATTTTTTTCACCGAAGAAAATATCTCAGAAATTGTATCTTCAGTTGGTTAAATCCAAAATATGCTATTGGTTTTTCATTACACTAATCGGCGTATATGGTACATAACTTGATAATCAATGTAGAGAATAAAATAACAGATAATCTTATACTATTATCAGTCTCTTTCACTAGAGCATTGTCTCAATGCATATGACGGGTTACTTTGTTTACACTTACAAAGTAGTTTTGAATTAAAGCAATATAACAAAAATATAATTTCAATAGCGATTCCCTTGGTACCTTTACCTTTCAACTTGAATCGATCTTTCTAAAACATACACTCCTTGGAAATTAGAAGAAAAATTGTACCAATAATATTTTCCAGATACAGCAATATGTTTTTCAAATTTAGGAGATAATATTGAATAACAATCAACCAAATAATCAAAGTACCAGAACTCCAGCCTTTGATACCTGCCCCTTGTCAAAAGAAAACCTAACTGAAAACCAGAGGGATATCATCGATGAAATCGATGAATTATTAATCAAAATCAAGAACTCTTCTTATTTACACGAAATAAACAATCGTAATGATAAAGGAAATATCTGGGCAAATATAGAGCCTAGCAAAGGGAATAATATCATTTTAATTGAAGGAAGAAGAGGCGCCGGAAAAACTACTTTTCTACTTTCACTTATTAAGGAATGGGGTAAAAAATCCAGAAACTCAGATCAATTATCTAATGTTTCAAAAGACATGGTTAATGTTGTCAGGACATTACAACCATTAGATTTTGATCCGATTCCTCCTGACTTATCGATTTTCAGTTGGATAATTCAAGCATTCTATCCTTTGGTCAACCATTTGAATAAAGGAAATTTTCAAATGTTAAAAGGACCAGATGTATCAATAAAGAAATCCTTTGATAAGTTACATGATGCAGCAACGATTGGTTGGACTACCGGTCTTTTAGCCCATAACATTGGGAAAGATTATGATGAATTTTTTATGTGGCAAAAGGAACAGCAGATTGAATGGCAGTACCTTCGAGTTAAATGGAAACAGTTTATCGATAAACTGTTAGAGCAATTAGAAGGAATTAAACAACTCCCGGAAGGTGGGATAATTGTTCTTCCTATCGATGATTTGGATATGCAAGTTCGTCGTACTCGAGAATTACTTCTTGCCCTTCGAATGTTATATCACCCCCGATTGGTTTATATCCTCACTGGTGAAAAAGAAAATACAGATCTCGCCTTGATTACTTCATTCTACCATGAATTTACCCGTAATAGTCCTATTTTCTCTGATGATGGGGATATAAATGATCAAGTAAAAGAAAATTCTGAGATTTTAGGGAAATCATTACGGGAAAAATCTATTCCTGCTTCACAAATTTTTAAGATTGATGGCATATCAATTAAGGAAGCAATGGATTGGGAGGCTCCATCACTTGAAACAAAATTAAATAAAGGAAATTCACAAAAACTTGGTGAGGTAATTCGAAACCTATCCGGGATTATAGAAGGAAATTCTGAAAGTAATACTCTGGATAAATTGTTAAGGGAGTTTTCGTATACAATAATGCTTCCATTTAGGAAATTACAAAATTTCTATGATAAGTGGGGTTACCATAAGGAAAAAAGTAATACTGGAATTGTTGAATTTCTAAGTATAGCACTTGAAAATCCGTTTGAAGAATCGCTCTATGTAGGTTCAGAACAGGAACTTGGATCCATCGGTTTTACAGGTGATCCAGGATTGGGTACAATTTATCCCAAGAAAGTATACACAATTAAGATTGAAGAAGAGAATATTTCCATAAATTGGGCAAAACATTTTGGGTTCATTAGAAGTATGGAGCCAATAGATACAGATATAGAAAAAAAATACTTTACCGAAGCATCAAATGAATATCTTTTAGCGATTGAATTGGGTTACAAATTTAAGGAATTATTTGATATTGATAGCCGAATCAGATTTATTGATTCAGGCTTAGGGATAATTTGGACTGAAGCACTTAACCATGTTGTTCCTTGGCCAATGTTAAGACAACCCAAATCACCTATGGAATGGGTTGAAGAATATAATAAATGGAAGGCTTATCATAAACAATTGGAGGTAAAACCAGATAATTTATCAAGCGATCAATTAATTACGATTTGGTTGGGGTTTCAATTGAATGAGGAAATATCTTTTGAATTACCTCCCCAAAAAAATATAGCAATGCTATTAGAAAAGTTGGTAAAAACTAAAAAGTCAAATTTAACCGATTTCTCTATATTTATTTATGAACATTTAGGGCTATCTCTTGAACTCAGAAATGAATTCGAAAAAATTTTTGTAAATAAAGAACATTTAATTTCTTGGGGAAAATTAGCTATAAATACAGACAGGAATTCTTCGAATAGTATCATTGAAGAGTTATCTTTTTTACTACGGTTATGAATTATAAATAAAGAATCAAGCCAGTTCTGATGGAAGTAGGTAATCTTTCTAAGGATAACCATGAAAGGTTCGATTCCTATCGATGGGGAATTGCTTATGCTGAGGTACTAGCTTCTCCTTTTTCTTGTATAGAATCATTCAGGAAAAGCAGTATTTTTCCATATAAAAACAATGATATCCTTAACCATCTGGGACATCGTTTCACGGAACTGAATATTAGAGATAAACCAAAATCTGTTTTGGATATGTGTTCTAGAAAATATGAACCTGTTGAGAAATTCTTAAAAAAACATGCAAATGACCTCATAAGTAATGAGGGATCAACAGCAATACTGAAGCCTGATTACCAAATTCCCGGACGAGAAATCCTGCAATGGAGATGGATAAGTTTGGCATTACCATCAGAACTCATATTGGCGGCTGCAGATACTGGGAGGGCAAGAAGGATCAGATTATTAGATTCAAGTTTGAAAATCCTTGAACCTATAGCTCACCTGCACTTTCATGCAACGGCAGGTATATCATTTAGTCAAATCTGGAATCAATTAGGTAAGAAAAAACCTTCAAATAAAAATATGGATATTCCCGAAGGATTTGTAAATTTTGAAGAGTGGAAATCCTGGTTGGCGAGGGCTTTAGTTACAAAAAAAATTTTGGAGTTATGGCTACAAAAGGGATATGATCATGTTTCTAGGGAATTGCAACTCAAACCTGTAATCCTTACAGCCCTGAGAGATATGATAAATGGAGAACTTTCAGAGATTTCTCGCTTAGAAGAATCCTATTTATGGTTCTTTTCGGCTAGACCAAATGAAGTCCCCTTTCAGGAAAAAAATCATTTAGGTAAACAAAAGTGGATAGATTATTCCAAGAGTGAAATTATTTTTGATCGCAATTGTTTACAATTCATTGAAACAGATACTTCAAATCAACGTGATATGTTTCGCAAACTTTGGATACAGACGACGCGAATAAAAGTACTATTTTACAGGCATCTTATTTACGATCCAGTTGATCAATGTTTGGGAAAATTCACAAAAAGATTCAAGCGACTTGATGATTATATATTCCAAGAAAATGCAATACCAAATGAGGTTAAATCAGCTGTTAAACTCGATAAGGATATAGGTGTGAAGAAGCTGGAGCTTCGAAAGACGCCTGGTAAATTATCCAAATTGCGACAAATGCATTATGAAGCAATAAAAATCAAAAAAAAGAGTGGTGAACCCAAGCTTTCTTGGACATTACACTTCATTCGTAGTACAAACTCCGACCTTAAAGGGCAGATATATAAGCATTATATAACCGCAAATAAACTTTCTAGGATTTTCCGTTTAAAACCTGAATTGTTAAAAAACATTAGAGGATTAGATGTTGCCGGTCACGAGTCATCCGGTCCCCTGTGGTCGGTCTCGGCACCATTACAACAAGTTAGAGAAGCATCTCAAGAAGCATGTTTAAATTATCCTGGGATCAAGCCCTTGAAAATTACAATTCATGCTGGTGAAGATTTTACTCATCTACTTTCAGGATTGCGTTCAATTCATGAACCTTTTTTATGGGAAATTATGAATCGTGGTGATCGGATTGGTCATGCGATGGCTTTGGGATGGGACCCTCATGAATGGTGTTCACGCTACCCCTTAATCTACCAGCCACGTTTAGAGCGAATGTTTGACATAGCATGGATGTTGGGCTTTGTTGCTACTAGACGCTTACCAAATGTACCTTCCACTTTAATTGAGCAAGCCAAAAAAGAGTTGAATGATCACTTGCATGAATGGACTGGTTGCAAGAATTATATCTACAATCATTTTGTAGATATATTTAAGGATATCGGTAAACCTCGAATATGGGAAAAGATTGATGGTCCTTATTGGCATCATTCCACTTTTGAGGGTAATGTAAAATTATTACAGAAAATCTTGGAAGAATATGATCAAAATGAAAGTGATGTTGTTGAAGTAAATACTGAAGATGATGGCGACTTGCTGTTAGAAATAAGAAATGAATTGGTCAAAATATTGGCTAGATGGCGTACTCCTCTGGAAATCAACCCTTCCTCAAATCTTCTGATTGGAAACTTACCATATCCACTTGCTCAACCACTGTTTAAACTCGATTCCTTTGACCGTAATGAAAACTTGGGTTTGGTATTAACCTTGAGTGCAGATGATCCAATTTGTTTTTCTACTTGCCTTGCTGATGAGTATGCCTACTCTTGGGCTGGATTAGTGGTTTTAGGTAAGGAATCTCCAACCTTTGCCCATGAATGGCTTGTTCGGATTGCACAAGCCAGTATGCGTGCAGCATTTGAATAGGGCAATATAATTTGTATAATTTGACAATAATTGGATATACCATTGGGAAATTGTTTAGGTAAGATTATGAAAAATGGGACAATGACAGCAAGACTTGATTCAGATTTAGAGTACCTGGATGTTGACCAGTTGGCCAAAGAAGCAATTCTAGATATCAACCCCGAAGAGGTAAAAAGCCCAGCTTTGAAACGATTAATTCAAGATGTTTTGGATGATACACCCACAATGACAGGTTACAACCGGATGCATAACCGACATAACCGTGGTCGGTAGTAAAACCCCAAAATATTGTTAATCATGTGAAAGTAGATACCGTACTCTTAAAGGTTGCCAGCCGTTGTAATATTGATTGCCGATATTGCTATATCTACCATTCTGCTGACAAAGGTTGGTTAAATCAACCTGGTCGCATGTCAGAAGAAACAATAGATGCCGTTATTAAAAGACTTACCGAACTAAAGGACAGTCAAAAACATCCATTATCAGTAGTTTTACATGGTGGCGAACCGCTTTTACTGGGAAAGAAATTATTAAATAAATTATTACTGGAACTTCGTGTTGCTTTAGGTACGGATTCAAGGATCGCACTTCAAACCAATGGAATATTACTAACCAATGAAATTATAGAACTTCTTGCACAAACCCGTACCAGAGTTGGAGTAAGTATAGATGGTCCTCTTGAAGTAAATGATCAATTTCGTGTAGATCATAAGGGTAAATCCACTTTCAAGCAGACACTTAATGCAATTGAAATGCTTCGTGACCATCCGAAGAGTGATGAATTCTTTTGTGGTACGCTAGCTGTAATCAACCCTACTTCGGATGTGGAAGAGGTTTATCGGTTTTTTAAATCATTAAAGGTACCGAGTTTGGATTTTCTGCTTCAGGACGGAAATCACGAAAATCTTCCCTATGGGAAAGAATCCTTTTATTCATTGGAATACGGACAGTGGTTATCAAAACTCTGGGAATTGTATATCAACGATCCTGAACCTGTTCCAATTATAGTTCTGGATAATCTGGTTTTGGGAATGTTTGGGAAGAAGAGTACCAAAGAAGGTTCTGGGATGACTGACTATGGTATATTGGTAATTGATACTGATGGCAGTTTCAAAAAGAACGATACATTAAAGAGTTCCTACGATGGTGCAGACCTCTTTACAGAATCTTGGTCTGTTCACAGAAATTCGTTTTTGGAAGTAATTGAATCATCTGAATATTCAAATTACAAAGCTAGTCAAAGAACCAACCACGAAATTTGTCTTAAATGTCCTTATTTATCTTCCTGCGGTGGGGGAATGGTATTACACAGATGGTCAAATGATAAAAAATACGATAATCCATCAATTTATTGCCAAGATCATCAGCATGTCTGTCAACAAATAATGAAAACATTTAATACATTAGCAACCGATATTGTACCTGATTTCAGTCAAACTCGGCATTTCGACCAACCATTCACCCACGCTTGGATTCCACAATTATTTCCACAAAGCGCTAACGAAAGAATCCTTGATTGGCTGGAATGTGATGATCACTGGAAACTTATTGAGACAGATTTTTACTGTCAATATGAATTTGATCTGAATAGTAAAACACTGCCTAAGGAATTGAGTTTCCTCAATTCACGGGATACACTTTCTCAATTGGAAACCTGGTTACAAAAAAGTTTCAAGACCAATGAAATCTTTACTTCAGAAATTGCTGTTCATCGGCTAGATGAAGGGCAGGGAATTGGCCTTCATAATGATTGTTCTGATACAAATGAAGTAGTTCGTTTACTATTACAGTTTAACAGGGGGTTGGTCGGAGGGGAACTTGCTCTATTCAATAATCATTTACCTGAATCGATTTGCCGTATAATAAAACCAATTCATAGTACTGCCTTAGCATTTGCGATTACCCAAGAATCCTACCATGCTGTACATAAAGTTGAAGAGGGTAGTCGATTTACAATTGTTTACTCTTTCCGGCCTAGGAATGAATCTGGAAACTGCCAAAGCCCTCGCTAGTCCTCAACTATGGAATGAAAAGAACCTTCAGGCACTTAGTGCTTGGGAGGAATTAACAATTTTGAAGCCGCTTGGGCTAACATTGAATTCATACAGTACGGTTCGTTTTATCTCACAAAATCCTCAAGCGTCTAGAAAATGGTTGTTACATGAATCAATTGGATCTTTCCTCCCATTTGGAATTGAGGAAATACCTGATGATTTTAGCTATATTGCCTTGGAACAGGGTGCCACGCTTTCAAAATTTGCATGGTTGAATTTCGAGGAAACAGTTTCTTTAATACGTTCCGCCTGCAAGTTGATATCAGATATTTCTCCTGAACTGTACAATTCTATACAATATCTTCTCAGAAGCTTTCACCTTATAGAAAGCCCAGGTAAGGAGATAGATGTCAGTTTTTCATTGCCAGAACTTCCTAACTCCATTTTTTTGTCATACCCTTCACCAACAGAATCTTTTATTGAACCCCGTATTGCAGAAGCAATAATTCATGAGGTCCTGCATTTACAACTCACACTTATTGAATACAATTTTCCACTAATTGACCCAACGCTTGGAGCAAATGAGGTTTATTCACCATGGCGGGATGAATTGAGACCTGAAATAGGGGTTGTTCACGCCATATTTGTATTTAGGAATTTGGAAATATTTTGGACCAGGGTAAAACAAAATCACCAGTATTTTAATTTTGCTAAAGAACGGATCAAAGATATTGCTGAACAATTTAATTCTCTAAAAAGCGATGATCTAAATACGCTTACCCCCTTTGGAAAATTCGTTGTGAAAATACTACTTTCGGGGAGGGATGATAACTATTATTGATATGTATATAAACTTGAAATCCCCCAAAGCTTTATAACAAAAAGACCGCGAAGGTCCTACTAGCTTCAAAGAAACCTTTCTAATCAATATCACTATTTAAAATGCAATAAGGTTTTGGTCTCCAGGACCAGGATTTGAGTTGTTAATCGCTTAGACCGATCATCTTATAACCCACTTTCAAAATTAAAATACTAGGGAAACAAACGTAATGGCCAATGAAATCACGATTTATAATGAAGATTCAACTGTCAATATCATAAAGATCAGAATTTGGATAAACCTCCTGAAAAAAGGAGAAAATGATTCTGAAAGGAAAGAAAAATGGAACAGTTATTTATATACACAATATCACTCAATGATAAATTCTAATGCCAGCTGGCATGACGAAGTACAAAAATTGAGAATAAATGAACTTCCCAAAAAAAGAGGATACCTTTCCGATAGATATCTTGATAGTAGAGAAAGATTCGGCAAAGAAAATGGTGGATGGCCAGAATGGTCTACCGATTCCCCCTTACCTCCAGATTCTCTTATGGACTTCTCCAATGTCATTTTCCCTGAAAACATTTCTTTCGCCGGTCGCCTGTTGATTGGAGCCGATTTCAGCAATGCCACTTTTGTAGGTGAAGTAGACTTCAAGGGTGCGGTTTTCATAGGGAAGACCAATTTTGCAGGTGCAAATTTTATGAGAAGTGAGTCAGGAAATAGTAGTGTTCAGTTTCAAGATTCAGTCTTCTGTGACCCGGTGGACTTTGAAGGTGCAGTATTGCCTGCCAAAACCAACCTTAACAACACCAACTTCAAATCATCATTTCTTTTTCAAAAGGTTACTTTTGAAACAAATAATGGGTTGGTAAATTTCAAAAATTCAGTTTTTGAGGAGGAAACAAGCTTCGCTGATACAATATTCGATACCAATATCGAATTTAGTGATGCAATATTCAATTACAGGACAAGTTTTGATGGAACTGTGTTTCGCAAAGGAGCTTATTTCAACAATTCCAAATTCCAGAACTCAATCACATTTCGCATGACATCCTTCGGACGTCCACCACAATTCTTCAATACATCTGTTCATGAAAATGTGAATTTTAACGGGATAGATTGGAGTGGTGCTGAATATTCCTATAGCCATATCCATGGAAAAACCAAAGGCCATGATTTTATAGTCAAAGAGGCAGAAAATGCTATCAGTGCGTGGGACCGTTTGGCTCTGATAATGAGTGAGCAGGAAAAACCATGGGAAAGACATTCTTTTTTTCGGTTGAAGATGCGTGCACAGCGTCAAATAGAAAAAAACATTATCACGCGGTTTTCAAACTGGGTGTTTGATAAAACTTCAGATTATGGTTGGAGTATTGCACGCTCATTCTTTTACTGGTGCTTACATATATTCCTTGGAACTTTCAGTTTGTTCATCGTACCATACTTCCAAGATACCTTAGGTTATGGTGATAAAATCTGGCTGAAATTATGGTATAGCTTCTTGGCTAGCTTTTCGAACGCACATTCTTTCCTGCGACTTGGTACCCCAAATGGGTATCTTGAAAAATATGTCTCTAAACTTGAAACGGTCATAAATGAAGAATGGCTTTCTACTGTTGGTACTTTTCAGTCTATTTTAGGTCCAATTCTGCTTTTCTTGGTGTTGTTAACTCTCAGAAACAGATTCAAAATAGGTTAATTTAACTGAAGTTGATTCTACTAGAATACTATGAATGACCACTTATAACTTATAATTGTTCATTGCAATTTTTCTCCAAGCGTATCTTTCGATTAATAATCAAATCAATTCAAACAAATACATGGGGAAAATTCAATCGTTTTAGCTACAGATCATTTGTTATTAAACATGAGACTATCAGATGATGATTTTTTGTCGAAGTTTGAATTGACGTCAAGAATCCGTTTTTAATCTTCCGGCTATACGCAATGCGTTTTTTTCTACTATTTCAGCAATATGTTTAACGACTTGGAGGGAAGTACCTGGATGACTGGAAACATGTTCAGTTACCTCAATCCTGGAGGCTATCATTTTATCCACCAACTCCTGAACCCTCCGAAGAATGCCACGGGAACCAAGACCGGCCTGTTCGGCAATTTGTATCCAGTGTCTCCTGGCGATTGCGCTTGGCTTGCGCTTCCGACCGGCAATCTTTTGTGCATGATACTGGTTTACATGATCCCAACACAATACAGACGATACATCGTACATAGGTGCCATTGATGGCTTCCCACTCAGAATTATCGAGTAATTTTTTGCATGTGCATCTGTATTGGCTACTAGGAAACTGAATATTACCTGATCGATTAATTTCAAGTTATCTGTCGGTGGCAAATGTTTACCAGTCAACAAAAGGGTGTTAAGGTTTAATCCTGGAACCAGGTTTTGTTGTTCATATTTCTGCCAGGGGAAAATGCTATTGGCTTGTGCAAAATCTTCTTGGTGGAGACGTCTGATAGAGTTATCATCGTTAAGGCAACGATCATATCGTAAAACAGCCAATGCGATCCGGGAAGAGGTTTCAACAATTGCACATTCTACCGCCTGAATCCCAATCGCTTTGGCAAGGTTGAGGCAGTAGGCTTCATTCTCCACTAAGTAGGGTAGGTATGGATTGTCGGGTTTGATGATGATCGTCGATGGGGCTCCATTTTTGGGAATTGCTAGTAAATCTGTAGGTTCTGGTAAGCCAAATTTTGGAATCCCAGAATTATCAAGTACAGCTAATGCTGTCTTCTCCTGACCTCCAGCGAGGGATATCCTAGGCCCATCTACTCCAGCTAGAAATGGTCTCAGCTTTAGGTCCTCAAAGTGCCTTTCCAAAGCTTTTTGTTGAATATCCAAGCTGTAGAAGTCAACTAGAGTAACATAATCCCATACAGATCTATTATTAGGTTCCCCGAAAGAAATTGCTCCAGCGGTGTCTCCCCCTATTTCTAGCAAAATTGATATTGAATCTGAAGCTGAAAGTCCCAAGACTCTGGAAAGTGTTGTGAGTTGTTGTCCCTCGGGAAGTAAGTTGGTCAACCATGGTTTAATAATATTATCCTCAAATTCGCCTGTTTCCAAAGGGAGAGTTACGGATAGTGGAAAATTGTTATTTGTTTCCAACCATCTTGGGTCATACCTGAATCCTACTCTTTGTGGATCGTGAATGTTAATCCGGCCAACAACGTACTTATCGAAGTAAATTTTTATTTCGTTGCTTGCCACATCAATTATCATCCAAACCGTAGCCTTTCACCCTAGGGTGAGGGTCTCGTTTTTCCAGTTTATTACTTTCTGTTTGAAACAGTTCTGATAAGTTGATTCTGAGGGCAGAGGCTAGCGTTACCAGGGTAGAGAGCTTCACATCTCTTTTTCCCCGCTCAATATTGGAGAGGGTTGAGACGGTAGAACCAGAAAGCAGAGAGAACTCCTCTAGACTTAATCCAATTTTTTTTCGTTGCTCCCTGATTTTACTGCCAATTTTTGCAGCCCAAAATAGGGTATTGGAATGATTAGGCACAAACTTTATCATGGAGGATAAATAATGTACTTTTCCTAAAGATTCAACTTATTTTTTATCCCGAATGATAAAAATATACATATTTCAGCTAAAAATACTTATATTTATCACGTATGATAAATTATTGATTGCGAAAGATGTAGATGACAGACCAACAGTACCTTGATAAAAGTCTCACTCGATAGGAGAATACCAATAAATTGCTCCCGAAGGATTTGGGGTATACATTCTGGCCCAAAAGTTGAATTCAGGGCAGGCTTCTAGTAAGTCACAACCAATTGTAAATAATCATAAATTAGTCTAAAGGAATATCTCACCTTGATTTCTTGAAAAAGAAACAATATCTTATCTTTCACAAGAAAGGATAGTATGATGACTCAAGTACTTGCAGTTGATAGCCAGGAGCGAGCACGGGTTTTAACCATGGCTGTTGTACGTGCTGCAGAAAAACTAGAATTATCGGGAAAGGATCTCGCTAGGATTCTGGGAGTATCAGAACCGACCGTGTCCAGAATGCGCAAGGATAAGTTTCGGTTGGAAGAAGGATCGAAGTCTTTTGAACTTGGCGCACTTTTTATTCGCCTGTTTCGTTCACTTGATGCAATAACGGGGGGTGATCGCAAGGTTGCGAATGCTTGGTTGCGTAATGAGAACAAGGCACTTGGAGGTCGTCCACTCGACCAGATCATGACAATTTCAGGATTAACCCTTGACCTTGCCTACCTGGATTCCAGACGCGCTCCACTCTGAGCAGAGGTATATCGAAAAGACTTATTGGAGATGCGTGGAGGCTCAACATATTGTCTCCACACTTCAGCTTGTGGATACACCGGATGAACAGCATCTGCTAGAAGAAATACTTGAAGAAACAAAACCATCAGTACCTGCTGAATGCATTGGTTTGCACTATCTTTATATGACGCCATTCCGATACGGGGCCTATCCAAACGGCTCACGTTTCCGAAAAGCAGGACCAACCCCGGGTGTATATTATGTATCCGAAGAGCCTTCTACAGCGATCATCGAAACTGCTTTCCACCTGTTACTGTTCTATGTAGACTCTCCCGGTACACCCTTCCCATCACAGCCTAGTGAACATACGGTATTTGATGTTCCCGTCAAAACGTCTCGCGCTATAGACCTAACAGCCAAGCCCTTTAGCGATGCCAGCGATCTCTGGATAAATCCGACCAATTACGGGCCCTGTCAGATACTTGAAGAAATGGCACTTACCGAAGATATCCAAATAATTCTTTATAATTCAGTCCGAACCCCAGAACAGAAAACAAATGCCGCTATCCTGAGTTGTGACGCATTCGCAGAATCGGCCCCGAAATCCTTCCAAACTTGGCGGCTCTGGTTCAGCAGGATAGGTGTTTTTGCCATCTGTGGGTTTCAGAATGAGGACGTACACATTTCACCCGAAATCTGGCAAACTGACCCCAGACTGGAAAATTTTGACTGGGAACGAAGTCAATGAACATGAAATAACAAACAACAAGTTGAATAAGATACCAATTCACCAGATTGGACATTTCTTTTTTACTGTTTCAAGAAATATCATCCCCCTCCCCAAACCAACGGTTTTTTGACTTATTGCTGAATAGAAAACCACCCCAGTTTCAAGGTGAAACCTTTTCCTCGGGAAATTTTCCTGTTGACTTTGGATTTTAGTATTAGTAAAAATTTAG
>CAZHIL010000285.1:0-1545 GCA_964532985.1 uncultured Albidovulum sp.
TGTTACATTGCAATTCAAGGATTCAAAGGCCTGCAGTGTAGCTGGGGCAGGAGGTGCACCTGCCGTGAAGACCTCCACCTTATGCTTGATTTTTCTTCTTTCCTTCTCGGGGGCATTGGCAAGCATGTTCAATACGATCGGTGCACCACCCAAATGGGTAATGCCCTCGTCGGCAATCATATCAAAGATGTATTTAGCGGTAATATCTCGGCAACAGAATACAGTTCCACCAAGGAGGGGCATCATCCAGGTATGATTCCAGCCATTGCAATGAAACAATGGAACAATTGCGAGGAATTTTGGAAACAGGGTCAATCGCCAGCTGACAACCGTTCCCATGGTCATCAGGTAAGCTCCACGATGCTGGTAAACAACTCCTTTCGGCTTGCCTGTTGTTCCCGAAGTATAATTCAATGAAATACTTTCCCATTCATCATCGGGAAAATTCCAGTTGAAGTCTGGATTGCCCGAAGCGACCAACTCCTCATACTCCATGTATTTGGAACTTGCCTTGTATTCGGAAAACTCGTCATTTGCCTCGATGATCATGGGGACCTTTTTGCTATTTACATTGATTGCCTCCTCCATCAGGGGAAGAAATTGACTATCAACAATAATCAGTTTCGGATTGGCATGTCCAAGGATGTATTCAATCGTACCCTTGTCCAGCCTGACATTGATTGTATTCAAAACGGCACCACAGGCTGGTACACCAAAATGTGCTTCCACTTGGGGTATCGTATTCGGTAGGATGGTCGATACCACATCACCGGGTTTGATACCCAATCGGCTTAATCCGGAGGCAAGACGGGAAATCCTTTCGGCATATTGTGAGTAATTATATCGACGTGACCCGTAAACCAGGGCTTCACGACCTGGATAAACATTTTTTGCCCGATTGAGATGGGAAAGTGGGGTTAAAGGTACAAAATTTGCTTCGCAGCGCTCCAAACCGCTTTCATCTTCCAACCACCCCATAATTTCCTCACAAACAATTACATAAATTAGTCCTGAACCTTACTATAGCAGGATTTTAACATTTTCCCACCCGTGGTATTACCCTGTAGGATCATGCAGGGGTTAGTAGAAAGTCCGCTTGCCCTGTTTCATTTCGTGGAGCAGGGCAGGTGGCTCAAAACGCTTTCCAAACTGGGTTTTCAGGGATGAGCAAAGGGTAATGGTTTGATCAATACCCTGGGTATCCACCCATGAAAAGGGACCACCTGACCAAGGTGCAAAACCCCAGCCGAAAATAGCCCCAACATCCCCTTCCCTGACATCAACCAAAACATCCTCTTGAAGGGTCTTGATGGCTTCCACGACCTGAATGACCAATAGCCTGTCTTTTACAGTGGTTATTGAGGGTTGTTTTGAGGAAGGAGGAAAGAGCTTGTCGATGCCTTTCCATAAACCAAGCCTTTTGCCCTTCGAATCATATTCGTAAAACCCGGCATTGGATTTACGGCCCAACCGTCCGATGCCAGCCAGCTTGAATACCACTCGATCAGCATCATTCTCCACATAAAAATTACCCAAGGCCTTTCT
>CAZHIL010000286.1:0-2085 GCA_964532985.1 uncultured Albidovulum sp.
TGATATGACAACCCAGAATTTTATCTGTTTCTCTGTCAGCGAGTATTTTAACGAAGCCACTTGCCTGGAAAATCGACTTGGCCCGGGCATTGCCCTGAAATGGAAATTTGCCAATCTTGTAATCCACACCCTCTTCTTTCAATTGTTCCTCGGTCTTCCCAACCGTGGCCACTTCTGGTTGTGTATAAATGACAGATGGAATGACATCATGATTAACATAACCCTTGTTGCCTGCAATTTCTTCAGCAACAGCTACCCCCTCATCCTCGGCCTTATGAGCCAGCATGGGGCCTGGTATTACATCCCCAATGGCATAAATTCCCTTGATATTGGTCTGAAAAATCGAATCTACTTCAATCTGTCCTTGTTTGGTCAGCCCTATACCGAGTTTTTCCAGGCCCAGACCATCCGTATAGGGCCTTCTACCGGTAGAGAGAAGGACAATATCGGCCTTTATGGTTTCCATCTTGCCGGTTTTTCTGATCTTAAATTCAACAGTATTGGTCTTGCCCTTCTCGGCAACAGAGGTTACTTCCACTCCCAATTTGAAATCAATCCCCTGCCTTTTTAGTATTCTCTGAAGGGTCTTAGATACTTCTGCATCCATGCCGGGTGTAATTCCATTCAGATATTCCAGAACCGTGACCTTTGATCCCAGTCTTGCATAAACCGAGCCCAGCTCAAGACCAATAACCCCTGCACCAATAATGACCAACTCCGCCGGAATGGATGACAATTCCAATGCACCCGTAGAGGTGACAACTGTTTTTTCATCAACCTCCACACCTTTAAGGGAGCTGGGTTCCGAACCTGTTGCGATTACAATGTTCTTGGTTTCAAAGGGTTTATCTCCAACCCGTACCTTGCCCGGCTCAACGATTTCACCCTTGCCCTTGATCCAGTCAACCTTGTTTTTTTTAAACAGGAATTCTATGCCACCGGTGTTGGCATCAATAGTTGATTGTTTGTAGGACAGCATCTTGTCCCAATCAATTGAAGGGGAATCGGTTACAATGCCAACCTTCGGAAAGTTATGAATTGCTTCATGGTATTGGTGGGATGCATGCAGGAGGGCCTTGGATGGTATACACCCTACATTGAGACACGTACCACCGAGAGTTTCCCTGCTTTCGACACAGGCTACCGAAAGGCCTAGCTGGCCAGCTCGGATGGCACAAACATATCCACCCGGACCACCCCCAATTACAATTAAATCGTAAACAGCCACTGTGTTTCCTTTTCTAAATTCTTAACATGTTCAAAGGTAAATGGAATCAGCCCATAATCCTAGGTAATTGATCCCCTCAAAACGGATGATTTAAATATCAAGCAACATTCGCCTTGGATCTTCAAGAGCATCCTTGACCCTGACCAGAAATGTGACAGCCCCCTTGCCATCCACGATTCTATGGTCATAGGAAAGGGCAAGGTACATCATCGGCCGGATTTCAATTTTCCCGTCAACGACAACAGGCCTGTCCTGAATCTTGTGCATCCCCAGAATACCCGATTGGGGAGGATTCAATATGGGTGATGACATCAGGGATCCGTAAATTCCCCCATTGGAAATAGAAAATGTTCCTCCTTGCATGTCATCCAGAGTCAATTTGCCATCCCTGGCCTTCTTGCCATAATCGGCTATGGCCAGTTCGATATCGCCAAAGCTCATATTCTGGGTGTTCCTGATTACGGGTACGACCAATCCTGTTGGTGTTCCCACTGCAATTCCCATGTTTACATTCTTGCGGAATACAATATCGGTACCATCAATTTCACCATTCACTTCCGGTACTACCAAAAGCGCATTTGTACAGGCCTTTACTAAGAAGGACATAAAACCCAGCTTGATGCCGAATTTTTGACTGAAATCTTCCTTGTACTCCTGGCGCAGTCGCATGATTTCAGACATATCAACTTCATTATAGGTGGTTAGGATAGCTGCCGTATTCTGGGCCGCTTTCAACCTGCTGGCAATGGTCTGCCTCAATCGCGACATTGGAATGCGCTCTTCCAGTTCGCCAACCGGTACAGCTGGCTGCTGACTTTTCATGGCAGAAATATCCGTCAGGTTAATAACATCCTGCT
>CAZHIL010000287.1:0-4855 GCA_964532985.1 uncultured Albidovulum sp.
ATTCAGGAGGAAGTCAAGAAACCCCTGGCCGATGAAATACTGTTTGGAAAACTGCAAAAGGGTGGAAAAATAGAGATTGGACTAAAGAAGGACAAATTGGAATTCAAGATTTCTCCTCCCCCGAAGAAAAAATCATCCTTGACCAAGGTACCACTTCTTACTTCGGGCTAGTTCAGCAGCTTTGTATTTCCAAGGGCTGCAGGCTAATTGTAGATTAATAGGGTTGATCCCTTCTGGATTTCATCATCACCAATAATCGAGAAGATTGAAAAGACATTTCTATTAACTGCTATGTACAAGCACTACCCTAGGGTGATTACTCGGTTGGGCAAGGCTCAAAATCTTCAGGATCAGATCAGAAAAAGAGTACAATTAGGGTAATACAAATCAATCCACCCAAAAGGAAACATACTGAAGATACAATACCAACAAATGTCGACCAATCAGCTACGCGAAAGGATCTTTGGTCTACGGAAAATAGCACTTGTGATCGATCCAATTGACCTTCGACAAACATGCTCAAACCGGTTTCATTGCCGTGGGCTTCCAGAATAGTAACCACTGTTACCAGTAGCATCGTTAGTGCAGCAGATAATGTTCCGATCGCGAAGACCAATAAGGCTGACAAGGACAGATAGTGGTAAAGGAGCGTTTCAGCAACCGCAATTGTCGAAGAACTCATAAAGCCTATTATCAATGCAGCTCCACCGGCATTGCCCAATAATAATATCCTGACCGTTTCCGCAACCATGCGAAACATGATTCCGCGACGTCGGGCTACTACCTTGTAGACCTCTCGCAACCATTCTTCACCGGTTTCCTCTCTGGTAAAGTCATCCAGCTTTTTCATAGACTAACTTTCACTTGCCTCTCTATTCTAATATATTGGTCAATCTTATGTAATCGCTTCCAGTGTTGGAACCTTCTTTGAAGTCCAATACCCATCCATCAATTTCTATTTTGCCAGGTGATAACGCGACCTCCATAAAGTGATTTCTGGTCAAGTTCCCCTCCATTCGTTCCAGCATTTCAATGACATACCTTCCCAAAATATACCCTTCAAGTGTCACTTCATTGGCTGAAAACTCAAAGGATGGATATTCTTCAAAAAATTTTCCCAGATCCGGGTTTTTCAATGCACGATTCATGCTGTTGGTTATCGGATACGTGGAATCGAGTGGATCAGGAACCACCTCTGTGATGTAAATATTATCGTTGGGAAAGTTCAGTCTGGATTTCAATTCATCGGAATTCACGAAGGAAAGATTGGCTATGCTGTAATCATGTGCAAGTGATGTGGAGAGATTGATAATTTCTGAATTTGTGGCATAGGTACCAATAATGAAAATTGCATCCAAATCCACCTTTTGGAAGGTAAAAAGCCCTGCATGTACTGCATGTGAGTTTCTGGCAAAGCTTGCTCTCGCCAATATGGGAAGGTTGAAACGATCCAATACATGTTTTAAATCCTCGTAGACTGACTGTCCAAAAGCATCTTCCTGATAAATGATACCAAACCTGGAGAAACCGAGATCATGAATGAAATGATCAACCATTACACGAACTTCATCCCTGTATGAAGACCTGAGGTTGACAACATTTGGTGAGTAGTAAAAATCATGTAAAAAATTGGCTCCGGTCAAGGGTCCCACATATGGAATGTCTGCATCACGAAGTATTGGTACGATACGTCTTGCAGTAGGGGTTCCAACACCACCAATTACAACAAACACGTCATTTTCCTCAACGATTTTTTCAGCATTCCTTGTGGCCAATTCTGATTCATAGGCATCATCAAGCTGCATTAATTCCAGTTTTCTGCCCATAATGCCGCCATTTTGATTTTTTTCCTCGAAGGCAGCTAGAATTCCCAGGCTGTAGTTTAAACCCAGGATTTGATTTTCCCCTGTCAAGGCAGCACTTTGACCCAATACAATCCTGTCATCGTGAATGCCGGGATAAGAAGCAATCGCACTAAAAGGAAGAAGCAGTACAAAAACCATTATCATTGATTTTATTGGATCTAAACCCACAATATTATCCAACCAAAATTTAAGCCTTGAATCAGGTAATAAAGCTAATTTCATGACGTCATTCACTGCTTTCATTTGGTTGTTCAGAAACAGTTTGGGCTATAGCGGTTGAAGAAGCACCTTCATTCACATCACCCGATTCCAACTTATCGATCATTGGCTTTCCAGCAGGGGATTGTTCCTCAGCCCTAACGCCATCACCATGAGGAAAGATCAATGGGGTATCAAAAATTAGGGATCTGATATTGGCAATACTCATGTGATCGCGCTCTGACTGGTAATTATGGAATCTACTACTAAAGAGATTTTTATCACTGTCTACCGTTGAGAATGAATCAGGCGAACTGGGTATTACTGTCGAATATAGGGGTCTCGCTTGACTTTCACCCGTACCAGCAGTTGAAGCTTTTTTCTGACCAGCCCCCAGTCCAAGGGGAGGAATCCCACTAGCTCCATCAATCAGGTTAATGGCAATGCTGGAATCATCATTCGGATTGGCTGCGGCCAATTTTGCCACATCGAATATGGTTCTCATCCGATCCCAGTATCTAGTAATTGCTACCTGATATGGTTCCCTACGATATTCTACCAGCAAATCTTCAAACGCGACTGCATTGGCCTCAGCCTGCTCCACTCGCATTCTGGCCTTTGCCGTAGCATCCAGAATAATGGCTTCGGCTTGTCCACGAGAATGAGCCACCAATCTGTCATATTTTTGTTGGGCTTCACTAACTACCCTGATACGGTCAGTCACCGCATTGCTGACATCACGAAAAGCGGGTATAGCTTCTTCAATCGGTCGGATATCGACTATGGTAAGAGACAACAATTCCAAACCGATATCAAGAGTCTCCATGTATTCAATGGCTTCCTGATACAACTTTTGTTCGATAATGTTTCTGTTACTTGTCAGAATCAGATCAATAAAATTATTACCAAAATACTCTACAAGCCCTTCCCTGATTATCAATTTAAGAATTGAAACCGGGGTAGTAGTTGAGAACAGAAAGTCTTTCAAATTGTCGATTTTATATTGAAACATTATATCGACTTCGAAAAGGTTGGTATCCCCGGACAAGATGGAAAAATTTACTTTTCCCTCCTCAATACTGGCAATTCGGCCTCGTGTAATTCTTTTAACAGGGTGAATGTTGACCTCATCAATGAATGGTATTCGATAATGAATTCCGGGATTGACTTCGGCATTTATCAATCGGCCAAAACGGGTAAGTACACCTTGCTCCTCTTTCTTTACAGTGTATAGGCCGCTTAACACAAACAAAGTGAATATTATGACTATCAGTCCCCATATCATGCGGGTCGGACCAATTCTGGCGCCTAAATCAAAAACCTCATAGATTATTCTGGTACTACGGGGTATTTGCGGTGATTCATTCATTGACTTTATCCACAATCATTGGGGAATTTCATTGCTGTCAAGAAATTTGAACAATTCATTTTCTGTGGGCAAAATCAGAGTCGTTTGCTCATCGATGATCAAATCATAACTGTCCAAGGCACGAATAAACTTGTAGAATTCTGGGTCCTTGCTGTATGCCTTGCCCAATTCGGCCATGGCTGTAGCTTCTGCTTTGCCCAATATTCTGGTAGCTTCAGCATGTGCGTCACCCACAATTTTCTCATGCTCACTTACAGCCAGAGCTTCGATACGAATGGCTGCCTCTTCACCCTCGCTTCGATATCTAGCGGCCAATCTGGCTCGTTCCGAAATCATCCTCTGGATTACACTTGCCCTGTTTTCTGGGGGTAAAGTATATTCAACAATCCCGGCCTGCAGTAACTCAATGCCATAATTTTTAACCGTTATGGGTGCAATCCGATCATAGATCTCCTTGGTAGTTCTTTGAAGATCTTTATGCAACAAACCGAGACTAATGAAATTTTCCCGTGATTTGTTACTGACCACGATACCGATAGTGGAGAAATAAAGGTCTGCCAACCTCTCTTCGGCACTTTGTTTTGTGCGAACTGCTTCAATAAAAAGCACTGGGTCCGAAATACGCCAGAATAAATATCCATCAACAAGGATGTTTTGTTGGTCATTTGTGATTAATTCAACCGGCATTCCCGTCAAGGTTTGTGTACGAAGATCTACCTTGTAGACTTTGGAAATTGGGGCCGGCCACTTAAAGTGTAAACCTGGTTCCCTTAATGGCAGTTGTATCTTTCCAAAAGTGGTTAACACTCCTTTTTGAGTTTCATGGATTGTAAATACACAACTGTAAATGATTGTGCCAACCGCTACCAGAGCAATCGCTGCATATATCCATTTTCGTGCTAAACTCATTGTAAATGCCCATCCCCCGAATGTGATTCACCAGTATTTGAAAGTTGTGAATTGTTTTTCCAGATTACGATATTATTCAAGCTTTCCTCATCAGGTACCAAAATTTTAGACCTTCCAGCCAAAGCTGTTTCCAGCTTTTCCCGCCACAACATGTTCTGGAGTACTTCAGGTGCCGAATTGACGGATTCAGCAATTTCAACAATTGCGTCCGCTTCAGCTTCTGAAACTGCTACAGTCCTGTAAGATCTCCCTTCGGCTTGCTTAATTTCATAAAATGAATTGCCATGTGCCAGAGGGGTTAGGTAAACCAAAAACCTCTGGGCAGTTGCAATTAACCGTTCCTTGTCCTCTTGTGCACTTGAAACCTCCCTAAAAGCAAACATAGTTTCATCAATTGGTTGAATACTAAACAGATTTGCCTTAACCAGTTCGATACTTCCGAGGGTTTGATTGAATTCTTCAGGAAATTCGTTCCTCAAATGTTCGGAAACATATTCTTCAAGCTCGGTACGGT
>CAZHIL010000288.1:0-4159 GCA_964532985.1 uncultured Albidovulum sp.
TGTGGAATAGCCTTGTACCGTGGTAGAGATGTAGAACCGTTTGGTCAAAATCTTTGGGCTGTACCAATTAATAATCTTTGGGGATAAGTATTGGGCCCGGAAGAAATAAAATTAGTAATTATAACCATGCCAAGATTAAGAACATTATCAGGATTTCTTGATTTGCTAAGAGATTATTAAGGGGTGATTAAGGAGATTATTTGTTGCGGAGGCATTTATAAGCATTTTTCATATAATACCCTAATAATAACTATATTTCGTAATAAATAAGTATTTTTCACAAAACATTGTAAAATTAAGTATTTTTCATACTTTATAAGTATCTTTCACGAAATAGGGATATCATGATCAATAGACCATTACCTGAACCCAATGCCAAAATTGTTGGTTATGCAAATCTAGTTCAAAAATATGATCTTAATGTTCCACTGCCAGTTGTTCTAACAGCAATTGGTAAAAAACACACGATTTATGAAGCAGATGGTTGGAAAGTACTTACACCACGTCATGCTCCTGAAAACAGCCTTTATGCCAATTTGGTATTTGCCTTGAGATATGAAGGTATAGATTTAGCGGTATTGAATGAGTTGTTTTCAAAAATCGATAAATCTGTTCTTGAAAGGGCAATAAAGCAAGAACCTAATGGTTCATATGCACGGCGTATTTGGTTTTTGTATGAATATCTTCAAGATTCAGAACTGGAATTACCTAACTTAACACAAGGAAATTATGTTGATCTAATAGATCAAAAATTGCAATATCCAGGACCAGCACGTAATTCCAAGCGCCATCGAGTGCGAAACAACCTTCCGGGCGTTAAATTCTTTTGTCCACTTATAAGACGAACGGAACAACTTGATGATTTGATCAATCAAGATTTATCAAAACAAGCACAGGATCTTTTTGGTACTATTCATCCCGACGTTTTAATTCGGGCAGCTAGTTTTCTATTACTGGAAGATTCAAAAGCTTCCTATGCTATTGAGGGGGAAGTTCCACCGCAAAATCGAGCAGAACGTTGGGGACGGATTATTGGTCAAGCAGGAAAGCTTCCCTTATCAAAAGCGCAACTGGAACATCTACAAAATGAGGTGATCGGCGATAGTAGATTTATCCAATTGGGGTATCGTAATGAAGGGGGATTTATTGGACAACGTCACCGTTCAACAAATATACCGATTCCTAGTCATATTTCAGCTAAACATCAGGATCTGGATGTTCTGATGCAAGGATTAATTGAAACTGCCCAACTTCTCAAAGATAGTGATTACTCCCCAGTGTTGGCAGCAACATTGATTGCTTTTGGTTTTGTTTTTATTCACCCGTTTGAAGATGGTAATGGCCGTCTGCACAGATACTTAATGCATCATGTATTGATAGAGACTGATTTTACACCAAATGGACTCGTGTTTCCTGTCTCCTCAGTTATCTTAAAGCGTATTTCAGATTATCGCACTGCCCTAGAAACTTACTCGAAGCCACGGCTGTCTTATATTGAATGGCGTATTACCGACAGGGGTAATGTTGAAGTCCTAAATGAGACGATTGATCTTTATCGCTATTTTGATGCAACACCTCAAGCTGAATTCTTATTTGAATGTGTGCATGAGACCATAACAAAGACATTCCCGGAAGAAGTTAAGTTTCTTCAGCAATATGATGAGATGAAAACATTCGTGAATAATTATATCGATATGCCAGATCGTACGGCAGGTCTTTTATTAAGCTTCTTACATCAAAATGATGGGAAACTATCTAAGCGAGCACGTAAGAAAGAATTCTCAATCTTAACTGATGAAGAGGTTAAGGTGTTTGAGAACAAATTTGAAGAGATATTCAAATCGTAAGGTTATATTGATGGGCATACGACTATAGCAGGCAGGTCAAAAAAAATTACCAGCCGACTTTCATTCATTTACTGGAAAAGTTTTACAAGGGAGCAAACACACGAGCAAAAAGGTTATTCAATTTCGTTTCCCTCTTTTACGGGTGTTTTTGTTTTCTGCCTTCAACACATCATCGATGGATGAAAATCTAACCTCTTGGATCTTTGTTGCTTTGATGATTTCATCCAACCCACCCAATACCATTTGAAGATTGAGAAATGATTCTAAACTGAACTTTGCTTAGTTTTTTTGATCAAGACTATTCATAACCCCCCTTTACAAGGGGGTTCAAGGCAGAAGTTGGCCTTTTCCAACCTGCAACGATTTTGGGAACAGCCTAATCCATACTGAAACCTAGCAATTCAAAAGCCCTTTCCTGGATCACCGTTGGTGTCGTCACTATAGGCACCCTTTCGTCACTCCCCGGCAACTTGGCCATATTTAGGGACATGGTTCCCAGATCGGCCAGCAATGTCCGGAACCCGTGGACCGGCAATCCCTCTTCCGTCCGGTGGGTTCCCGTCTTCCTCTCGGCCTTCCTCGAAACGACATCCTTCTCCACCGGTGATGAACGCCTTTCCCCCGCCCCCCTGGGATCATCATCCTGGTACAGGAGGGGAGCAAGCTGTCAATACCGGTTTAAATATATATCAAAGTTACCGTTTAAAATTGTACCACTATCTCTGGGGCAGATCCCCGTGACGGTGGTTCCCCACCAATGGAAGGATGATCCCGGCAAGTTACGACAGAAGGACACGGATGCCCGGTGGTTCAGGAAGAACGGTGTGAATCACTACGGCTACAAGTATCATGTATCGGTTGACCGGGAGAACAGGTTGATAACCAATTGGGATGTGACATCGGCGAAGGTTCATGACAGCCGGGTCCTCGGGGAGTTGCTTGCTCCATCACCAAGGGGTGATCCGCAGGTTTTTGCCGACAGTGCCCATCGCTCGAAGGAAACGGTTGCCGGTTTGCGGAAACGCGGTTACAAGCCCCGTATCAACTTCAAGGGTTATGGGGGGAAGCCACTGACACCCCGACAGACGGCCCTCAACCATTCCCATTCCAGGATCCGGTGTCGTGTCGAACATGTGTTCGGGGCCATCGGGAACGGCATGAATGCCCGCCACATGAACTGCATTGGCCTCAAGCGGTCGAGGGTTTGGATTGGCCCTGTCAACCTGTGCTACTACATGAAACGGTTTGATTATCTGGTGCGGGCTGAAGCAGCGTGATGGGGATGATTGTGTCACAATGGTCCGAATGAAGCGGAAGAGTGTGCAATCGTGCCAAATCGTACCGGTTTTGACCGGAATTTGACTTGAAGTCGTGAAAATCTATGGTTCCCGGGGATGGAAAATTTGAAAAACCGACTTTTGAAAATCGTGGAATCCCAGGAAAATGAATATAAAGAGGTTCTCTTAATTTTCCATGTCCCTTATTGTCAATTGGTGACACAATTAAAAACTTTTTTCTTCTTGATTGGTATTTCCCTGATCTTTAATCCTTTGATCAATTGTAGACTTCCGAAAGTGCTGACAAACCCTTATCTAAAATTTTGGAAATTTGCCTTTTGGGGTATGTGGGTGGCATTTTTTCATTCCATTTGAGGCATTTAGCAACTTCTCATATCGTCATTAAATTCCTATCCATCCAATTTCATCATGCTGGTTTAATGATAATTTTTGAGAAAATAATGAAATTTGTTTGAACGATCAAATAGTGTTGCTCATCATGTCGTTTACACCTTTGTACGTGATAAGTTCACTATAAGTACTTGAATATGAAAGGATCTGTCTAACACTCCAAAAAACCTTGTAAGGGCACGTATCGATCTTGAAAACAGAAAACATTTATTCGATTGAGTGGTTTATGCACTGATAAAATAGATTTGGTAGATTCAACCTAGTGATAAAAGGGTTTACAACCAGAAAGAAATTATTTTAGCATTCGTTAATTCAAAAGAACTAACAATTTACCATGGCCAAATCTGTTCTCGAATTGAAATCTATTTATTTTGCGTTAAGGATTTCATGGTATTACGGTAGAAATGAATTAATCACCAAGGATAAACCATGACAATGAAAGTAGCTGAATTGGTAATTCAATCATTGATCAAAAATAAGATAGATCAACTTTACTGTTTACCCGGGGTTCAAAACGATCCTTTTTTCGATACACTCTACGACTATACAGATTCTATTACTCCCATCGTTTCCCGTCATGAACAGGGAGCTGCTTACATGGCAACCGGAGCAGCACTGGCAACC
>CAZHIL010000289.1:0-2086 GCA_964532985.1 uncultured Albidovulum sp.
CTGTAAATGTTTTGATGACCAAAATGCGTATCCGAAATCAACCATGTTTTGACCATGTTTTTTCCTTTGAGTTTAGTCCGAAATATGAACTGTTATTTATCTGGTTAACGTAACCATCGATCTATAGAGCGAACCATGTGAATCACCGATACAATGATTAATGGGGATTTACCCTTGCCCCCAAGTTCGGGTAGTTTTATCATTGCACCAGAATAACCGATACCTGTTCAGTTGAGTAATCCCAAATGTTTAGGACAATATCAAGCAGACTGACACTGGTAGTCGTGATTCTTGTATAGTGATTTAAATCATTTTTGGCTGTACTGATCAACATCCAATGGGGTTTCGTGCCAAAAAGGTATGTTAACCATGAAGAAATTGAAATAAAATCAAAATGGTGCGCTGAGGAAGATTCGAACTCCCGACCTCATGATTCGTAGTCACGCGCTCTATCCTGCTGAGCTATCAGCGCCCCAATTCAAGATAATATAGAGTAAATGAACTTCAAGAAGTCATAACTTAAACAAGTAAATTTGCAAATTTGCTCGTTTGGGATTTTTCACGATCGCAAACTAAAACCATCAAATATCACAGTAAAAAAATTTTTATAGACTGTAGGGTTTAAGTAGTTTCAGATATTCGAAAATTTCGAATAGCTGCTACAGTAAAAAATTGCAACACCAATTATTTTTAGATGCATAGAATTATCACCTTGGATTACATATTGAATACCGTGGTAGATCATAAGGGTAATTAGGTACAAGTTTTTTCAAGGTTATGGCAGCATGAACAAAATGAAATCACATAACCTGACTTTGCGTAATAGCACAGTCGAATTCTTGATTTTCACCCAAAAAGTAGGTGAAGAAGGAATTGAGGTACGTTATGAAGAGGAGACGATCTGGCTTAGTCAAAAGCTAATGTCTGAGTTATTCAGCGTGGATGTACGAACTATAAGTGAACATTTGAAGAACATCTTTGATTCAGGGGAGTTGTTGGCCAATTCAGTTATCCGGAAATTCCGGATAACTGCCACAGACGGAAAGAAATATAATACTCAGTATTATAATCTAGATGCAATTATATCAGTTGGATATCGGGTTAATTCCGTTCGTGCAACTCAATTTCGCCAGTGGGCAACAAAGGTGCTCCGGGAATTTGCGATCAAAGGCTATGTCATGGACAAGAAGCGTCTTGAGAATGGTTCTTTCCTTGGTGAAGATTATTTTGAGCGTTTGCTTGCTGAGATTAGGGAAATTCGCCTCAGTGAACGGCGCTTTTACCAGAAAATCACGGATATTTATGCAACGAGTTTTGATTACAATAAAGACGCTCCAACAACACGAGAGTTTTTTGCCAAGGTACAAAATAAGCTTCATTTTGCAATTCATGGCCACACAGCCTCGGAGTTGATCAAAGAGCGAGCTGACAGCACCAAACCACATATGGGTCTAACTAGTTGGGAAAAAGGAGCAGACGGTAAGGTTGTAAAAACCGATGTTTCGATAGCTAAAAATTACCTTACCCAAGATGAGTTGGGTTCGCTAGGTCGGATTGTGAACGCTTATTTGGAATTGGCAGAAGATCGTGCTCACCGCAAAGTTCCAATGTCGATGGAAGATTGGGCAACACGGTTGGATAAATTTCTTGAATTTGATGAGAGAGATATCTTGCAGAACCTAGGTAAAGTCAGTGCCAAAATTGCCAAGGATCACGCAGAAAGCGAATTTGAAAAATACCGAATAATACAAGATCGGTTGTTTGAATCTGACTTTGATAAAGACACGAAGACTATAGAGAAGAAAATTACCCAAAAAGATAGCAGGGGTAATGATAAGTAATTGAGAAACTGTCTATAGAAATGTTGACACCAAGAATATTAAATGGGGCTCAGTAAATTATTTGAATTACCCATTGAGTTTCACCAATCTGATTTTTAAGAGACTATGTCCAAGTTCCAAGGCATCTTTCTTGATTTGGAGGAGTATCTCATTTAAACAGAAACAAAATTAATTTGATAAAAATTTAGGAGTGTTTGGTTGATTTCAGATTTTATTTCTAGGATACAATATATCCATGGTACGGG
>CAZHIL010000290.1:0-2405 GCA_964532985.1 uncultured Albidovulum sp.
TTTCAATTCAATCACTCAAGAATGAAACAAAATACTGGTCCAATTTCAACATAATTGTTTATCTACCATGGAGATTATTTCCTCAGATGTAAAACCCTGGTCCCACAAGGTTCTGAGGGTAAAGGATGGACTTCTTTTTGCCAGTCTCTTGCCATCTTCATCCTTGATCAGCCCATGATGAGACCATGTAGGTACTGGCAAGCCCAGAAGTTCCTGGAGTAACCTGTGGATAAAAGTTGAGTCGAAAATATCTTCCCCCCTCGTCACATTGGTGATACCCATGAATGCGTCATCAATGACCACGGCCAAATGATAGGAAGTACCGATATCCTTTCTGGCAAGGACAATGTCTCCAAAATTTCCCTGAAAGTATTCGGGTGATACATGATGAACACCTGAATGGGTTTGACCAAGTTCCCTTATTTCCAATACGGGAAAGTGCGACAAACCACCAAAGTATTCAATGACCTTTGAAAAATTTAGTCTAACTGCATCCCCCTTGTTCATTTCATCAAAAGTTCTGTTTCGGCATGTACCAGGATAAAGCAATTTCTGATCACCTGTAATAAGGGGCACATTTGGTGCTTCCAGGGAATCCTTGATATCCTTCCGGGTACATTTGCAAGGAAAGCAAAGGTCCATGGCAATAAGTCTGGAAAGACAATCCTCATAAACGGAATATCTTTCTGACTGGTACACTACAGGTATATTCCAAGTGATTCCCAGCCTTGATAGATCATCAAAAATGGCTTGGGTATATTGTGATTTAGAACGGGTTGAATCCAGATCCTCAATCCGAATATGGAATTTGCCGTTATGGGTCTTACTGGAACGCCAGGCAGTCATGGCAGAATAAGCATGACCTAAATGTAAATAGCCTGTAGGTGAAGGGGCAAATCTTTCGATAACCATCGGCTTGGCTGTTTACATCATTTAATTCCGTATCAGGAGTCAGTTGCTGTATAAAGGTTTACTCAACAGGACTTTCGGAAACTTCTGATCCATCTTCATCAAATGGGTCTTCTTCCTGATCGGGTATTTTGGAGGAATCTATCTTAGCTACGGATACTATTTCAGAATCTTCGGGAAGGCGCATTATCCTGACCCCACCTGCTGAACGTGACCGATAGGATACATCACTTACATTACATCTAATCACCTGACCGGAATTTGTACCCAAAATGATTTGATCCTCAAGGGTGACTTTCATGAAGGCAATGACACCTTTGATCTTGTTACCCTTGACACCAAATCCACCCCTGTTGATTTTGGCCGGGAATTCGTGACTGGAGGTAAGTTTACCACCACCTTCCTTGGTTATCACGATGATTAATTCTTCTGTTTCTGCCAATTCCTCGTTGGAAACTTCTGGTGCGTCAGCAAACAAGGGAAGGTCACTCAAACCGTTGTCATCAGTTTCTTCCACAAGTTCTTCCTCGAATTCCTCATCAAACCTACGAAACTTGAGATACTCGATCCTTTTTTGTGGATTGGCAATTCTATCTGCTGGAACCGAAACCAAACCAACTAGATGGTCCTTCTTCCGCAACCGTAATCCTCTGACGCCAACCGATTTTCTAGACTTGATTTCACGAAGGCATGTGGTGGAAAACCTGATTGCCTGGCCATGATTGGAAGCAAGTATGACATCATCAGCTTCCGTACAGCAACAGGTACCAATGAGAGTATAGTTTTCCTCTTCGCTAAAGGCAATTTTTCCGTTTGACTGGATTTTTTGGAAGTGGGAGAGGGAGGATCTTCTTACCTTTCCATTGGAAAAGGCAAAAACCAGGAATTTATCAGGATCTTCAAAATCCTTTTCGGATAGTAGTATGGTTTCAGAAATTGAAACCCTGCCTTCAACGTTGAGTATGTTTACCAAGGGTTTCCCCTTGGTGTTTCTTCCTCCAAGTGGGAGTTTCCAGGTTTTGATCTTATAGGCCAGCCCATTGGTTGTAAAACAGAGCAATTCATCATGGGTATTGGCGACAAAAATGTTTTTGACAAAGTCCTCGTCCTTGGTGTTTATGCCGGCAAGACCCTTGCCACCCCTGTATTGCTGCCGATAATCGTCCAGGGGAGTTCTCTTGATATATCCTTCCCTGGTAATAATGATAACCATATCCTCTTGCGGTATGAGATCCTCGTCCTCAATTTCCTCATCAAATTCCTCAATTAGTGTTCTCCGGGGTATGGCATATTTTTCCTTGACCTCAACCAATTCCCCGGAAATTATTCCGCGGACCCGTTCTCCTGACCGCAATATGTCCAGATAATCCTTTATTTTTTCGGCCAGGACTTGTAGCTCATCGGTATTTTCCTTGACCCCCATGGCAGTCAATCTTTGCAATCTCAGGTCAAGAATTGCACGGGCCTGGGTTTCGGTTAGCCGATAGGTATTATCC
>CAZHIL010000291.1:0-2858 GCA_964532985.1 uncultured Albidovulum sp.
GGATATGACAAACGAAAATTACTTTGATAGTTTATCGAAATTCTGGAACCGTTAAAGTGAAATTGACCGATTTACTTTCTCCAATTCCCAGACCCTTCGGTATATCAGGACCCAAACGGGTTTTTAACGGTATAGAATTCAGGCCGGGCAAACTTTCTGGCGTAAAAACGGATCTTCAGGATGTTGTTTTGAAACCGAGAACCCCACTTCCCAGACCATTAGGCACATCAGGGTCCGAACGGGTATTTAACGGTATAGAATTAAGACCGGGCAAACTTTCTAGCATGAAAACGGATCTTCAGGATGTTGTTTTGAGACCGAGAACACTGAACCGGCCAAGCAGCTCATCCAATGAACAAAAGAGAGAATATATTACGAGTGGGCTTTCGGTCGAGGAAAATGTCCTGAATTTGGAAAACTTCAATTTGATAGGGGTTTTTGGCCCACCTGAAGACAGGGAAGCGCTTGTACTTTCTCCAAGAGGGAAGATCACGAGATTAAAGGTTGGAAGCAAATTTCAAAGGGGGAGGGTGATATCTATAGGAAAGGATCAATTGGTCTATATAAGAGACAACAAGAATTATGTCTTCAGGATGAAGAATTGATTTGATATCCAATTTTCAATCAATCGGAGTGAGGTCGGGAAGTTGCTGGTACTTACTGGTAAGTACCAAGAGTAGGTTTGCAATATTCCTGGCGGGATAATAAGTAAAGGAAGTTCAATCCTTTGGAATAATTTCAAGAGATGGGTTAGAGTTAAATGAGCTACAAAAAGGTATACAACACTTGGAAAAAGGATCCTGAGGCCTTTTGGCTTAATTTGTGTAAAGATATTGATTGGGATAGGAAACCCTCCAAGGCACTATTTTCCAAGAAGGAACCGTTTTACAGCTGGTTTGATGATGGAGTTGTAAATACCTGTTGGAATGCAGTTGATCGGCATGTGAATGCAGGCAGGGGGGATCAACCAGCATTGATTTATGATAGCCCGGTTACGGAATCCAAATCAATTACAACATATTCCGAACTACAGTCAAAGGTATCCAGAGTTGCCGGTGTACTAGTAAATCTGGGTGTGGAAAAAGGCGACAGGGTTATAATTTACATGCCCATGATCCCAGAGGCTGTGATTGCCATGTTGGCATGCAGCCGAATTGGAGCCATTCATTCGGTTGTATTTGGAGGGTTCGCAGCAAGTGAGTTAGCTGTAAGAATAGATGATGCCAAACCCAAATGTATATTAACTGCCTCCTGCGGGATAGAACCCAATCGTCTGGTCAAGTACAAGCCACTTTTGGATGAAGCCATAGAATTGGCAAATAACAAGCCACAAAGTTGTTTGCTTTATCAAAGGGAACAATGCCCTGCAGATTTAATCGAGGGAAGGGATTACGATTGGGATAAAATGACTTCATCGGCCACACCATCTGATTGCGTTCCCCTATCCGGTGATCATCCCCTCTATATTTTGTACACATCCGGAACCACTGGCCAGCCGAAAGGTGTGATTCGTCCGAGTGCCGGTCATCTTGTTGTTCTGAATTGGACCATGAAAAACTTTTATGGTGTTGAACCTGGTGAAGTTTTTTGGGCGGCTTCCGATGTCGGTTGGGTGGTTGGACACTCCTACATCTGTTATGCACCGTTGATCCATGGAAATACTAGCGTAATCTATGAAGGCAAACCCGTTGGAACCCCTGATGCGGGCGCATTTTGGCGGGTGATTTCTGAATACAAGGTAAGTACCTTATTTACGGCACCAACAGCTTTCAGGGCCATCAAGAGACTTGACCCAAACGCAGAATTGCTGGCTGAGTATGATATGTCCTGTTTCAAAACCCTGTTTCTGGCTGGTGAAAGGGCAGACCCAGATACTCTTCAATGGGCCGAGAAACATCTTAAAGTACCGGTCATTGATCATTGGTGGCAAACCGAAACCGGATGGGTGATTACCGGGAACCCAATAGGGATTGAAAAACTCCCCGTAAAACAAGGTTCCTCCTATGTACCAATGCCTGGATATGATATTCATATATTGGATAATGAAGGTAAGGAACTTCTCCGTGGTGAGCTTGGTTCGATTGCAGTCAAATTACCCTTGCCGCCGGGAAATTTTCCAACTCTGTGGAATGCCGATCAGAGGTATATTTCAAGTTATCTTGAGGAGTTTTCGGGCTATTACAATACCGGTGATGCAGGATATATGGACGAAAATGGTTATGTCCATATCATGGCCAGAACGGATGATGTGATCAATGTTGCAGGTCACAGATTGTCGACGGGCGGCTTGGAAGAGGTTATTGCAAGTCATCCGGATGTTGCAGAATGTGCAGTAATTGGTGTTGCCGACACTCTGAAGGGCCAACTGCCCATGGGGTTTGTTTGCCTGAATTCCGGTTCAGAGGGAAGAACAGACGAGGTTATACCGGAATGCATCAAACTGATCAGGGAAAAGGTTGGTCCGGTTGCTGCCTTTAAACTAGCAGTCGTTGTTGACCGCTTGCCCAAGACCAGATCAGGTAAAATCCTGCGTGGTACAATGGTCAAGATAGCCAATGGAGAAACCTACAACATGCCAGCTACAATAGATGATCCGGTTATCTTGGATGAAATAACCGAGAAGTTGGCAACCATCGGGTATCCTAAAACCACTATTGAATAATGGAGAGTTGAATGGAAGATAATCTGACCATAGTAAACCATCCCCTTATTCAGCATAAACTTACCTTGATGAGGAAGAAAGAAACTTCCTCGTCGGAATTTAGAAGATTGCTTAGGGAAGTTTCGATGCTGTTGGCCTATGAAATTACCCGGGACCTTCCAGTTGGTACAAAATTGATTGAAACTCCCTTGATGCC
>CAZHIL010000292.1:0-1864 GCA_964532985.1 uncultured Albidovulum sp.
ATACAAAGTCATGCCAACCATTGATATCTAGTCCACATAATTTTTTCATTGCTAAGTCTCTAAAATGCAATTCTTTACAATTTTATTTAATATATTCATTCCCTTGTTTAGACTTTCTCCAGCTCCATCAAATGCAATTGCATGTACTTGAATATCATCTGATACACAAAATTTGGTACCAAAATCACCATGAGCAGGAACCAACAACAGGCCATTATTGTAGGTTTTAAAATCACCTGATTGATTCAAAGCTATCAAACGAGAACAAGAATTTTCGGTAGCAATTCTTAAGTTTATTCTTTTCTGAGTATGGGGAGTCCAAACAACTATCTTTTTTAGAGATTTTTTTTTGCTATGGTCAGTGATGTAAATAATAATTTGAGATCGAGTTTGGTAGAGTTCTTTATCAGGGTATTTATTCCTGGATTGAATCTCAATAATGAGTTCTGATTTTTTTAACCAGAAAACAGATTGTGGATGATCCTGAAAGTATAAACGACCTTGTGAGGGTTCATCCAGGAAATTTATTGGGGACTGAAAGATTAATTCAGACTCTTCAAGTTCATCAAATACTAATATAATTGCTAAGCATATAAAATCCGTCCAGGTTTCTGCCTGCCAAGACCAAAGGTTATCACTAATCTTTTTTCTTAGTAGAAGTCGGCGCCATGCTTGATAAACAGTTCTATACCTTGGGTTTTCCAATAGTACATAATTAGGAGTAACCCCAACATCTGATAACCCAATCCCTAACGATGAAAGCTCGTTAGCCATTCTACGACAAAGGATTTGAAAGTCCCTAACTTTTCTGTATCTTTTGGAATTAACCGCAAGTTTATGTTCTTGTAACCATTCCCTTGCTACGTTAGTGGCAAGTTCTGAGTAAGAGTGTAAAACTCTATTCTCAAGTGTATCAAAACTCTCATTTCTGACAATTGCCATAACACTTTGATCAGTTCCGGCACGCTCAAGAACATTTCTCCCTGGTTGTCGAACCAACCAACGAATTGAAGGTCTATCCATTTCCATCACTCGGGAAATTGGTACTCTTTCGTGATCCCGGCGGAGAATTCTTCTTAGATGTCCATTTAGCTCGTTTAATTGAATTGGAATAGTTTCTGCCTGCCGAATTATTTCTGACATACCTGGATCAGCACTATTAAGTGATTTTTTCCAAAATCTACGTAAACGTGGCCATACTTCTGTAGGTTTTTCCAATGCTACCTTCAAATCCTCAATTCTAGATTGAATTTCATTCATTCTAAGGAAAGCATCCTTGGCGTATTTTTCGCTTTCGCTGCTTGGTTCCTTACCTAAATGAGGAATTTCAAGAAACCCTGCCCGATCTGGCTTGATTGCTCTTGGGGTACGTGGATAAGGGTGTAATACCAATTTATTTTGAGATTGATTTTCTACCATTAAGGTAGAAAATTCTTCGCCAGAGTGAGTTCCTCTTGTATATTCGCTAAGTAAGTAGTGAGTTGGTTCAAAAACTGAATTTGAAGGAAAACCCTTTTGGTCCCATGGGTAATAAAACCTTTCTATCACCTAGAAACACCAGTCCAAATATATTGACCTGTACCCTCCTTCGCTACAGCAACTGATTCAGTAATTGCATCACCAAGAATATTGTCATCAAGTTCATCCCTAACAAAATTAATCAGATCGACCAATGAGTTATCTTTATCCATTTCAATTCCGCGTAACTTTGGTAACAATCTCAATTCTACTTGATCCGCTAGGGCTTCCTTGATATTTTCATTTGTTCCCCCAGGGTAATTTGCTATATAGTGCCCGTCCAGAAAATACCCGATTTTTTACAAATTACCAGCAATCCAGGCAACAGGATCACTCCCGATTTACC
>CAZHIL010000293.1:0-8026 GCA_964532985.1 uncultured Albidovulum sp.
CCGGTACCCAAGCCAACATTCATTTTATTTTCAAAATATTTTAATGAATATTTTGCTGCAGAACTTCTGGATAAATCCTGATCTTCGGCTTGACTTCCCATGTAATTAACCTCCACTTATTGGTGCTAAGTAAAATACTGAAATAGTTACAATTTAAAATAAGTCTTTTGTAGGTGGAGTGGCCATAACATGTATATCAGTGCCTTTGATATTGGCAAAATTGGTGTAGGCCCATCAAGCTCTCATACCATGGGCCCTATGGTTGCTGGCAACAGATTCCGAGATTCTATAAGCAATTACACAAAACCTGCACGGGGTTTGAGAGCTACCCTTCACGGCTCACTTGCCTATACCGGTAAAGGTCATGCCACGGACAGGGCCCTGATATTGGGACTTGCAGGAATGTTGCCACAATACTACCACGAAGAACGGGCAGAACAAATTCTGTCAAGCATCAACAATAATCAATTTATCAAGATGGATAAGGGAATCAGGCTTGAGTTCAATCCAAACCTTCACCTGGTTTTTGATTACAAGACCAAACTGCCGTTGCATACCAACGGTTTGTCAATTTGCCTGGTGGATAAGGATGAAAAGATACTTTTTCAGGAAAAATACTATTCCATTGGTGGTGGGTTTGTCCTTACTGAAGATGAAATGACCAACCCGGTTCCATTGGTTCAAGAACCAGTTCCCAATGAATTTTCCTCAGTGAAGGAATTACTGAAAATAACTGAAGAAAAACAAAAATCCATTTATGAAATTGTCTTGGAAAATGAGGAGGCATTAAGGCCCCCAGAGGAAGTTCACGGCCTGATCATAGAAATATGGATGGTCATGAATCATTGCATCGAAATGGGGGTGAATGCAAAGGGTATATTGCCTGGCGGATTGAAGGTCAAAAGGCGGGCGGGGGAGATTTATGAAGATCTTATGAAGGAAAAAAGTCTTACTAATCAGATTCCACCTCATACAATAAATGACTGGATTTCAGTATACGCCATGGCTGTAAACGAAGAGAATGCCAATAATGGCCAAGTGGTAACAGCACCCACCAATGGAGCAGCCGGTGTTATTCCCGCGACACTGAAATACTATCTGGAACATGTTCCCAGTGCATCCGGTGACAAGATACCGGAATTCTTATTCACAGCTGCTGCAATTGGTGGTATCATCAAATCGAATGCATCTATTTCTGGTGCGGAATGCGGATGTCAGGCCGAGGTAGGATCAGCTGCTGCAATGGCAGCTGCTGGACTATGTGCTGTGCTTGGCGGCACACCGAATCAGGTGGAAAACGCATCTGAAATTGCTCTGGAACATCATCTGGGAATGATTTGTGACCCGATCATGGGTTTGGTGCAGGTTCCCTGCATAGAAAGGAACGGTTTGGGGGCCATCAAGGCCGTTTCGGCTGCATCGCTGAGTTTGAGAGGTACCGGACAACACATCGTACCCCTCGATTCATGTATAAAAACCATGTATCAAACAGGCCTTGACATGAATGAAAAATACAAGGAAACTTCCCTAGGCGGATTGGCCGTAAATGTCCCCAATTGCTAAAGTGGTTACCTAAGCTCCTGATTGAAGTTCCTTGGCCCTTGGGCCTAATTGTAAGCTTGAATTGGAATACCTACCAGAAAGCGGTTTCCTGTAATTCCCCAATGACTGTTGGAAGATTTGAATTGGGTATGATCACAATCATGTCCGGGGAACTGAATTCCATATGGATTTTTGTGTCAATACAATAGTTTGAAATTCCTGTCATCCCCGCAGGATCGAAATATATTTCATCTATTTCCCAATTCAGCCCTACCGATTTTCCTCTCATTTTCTTGAAAGGGAAGAGAGAAATTCTCTCATTCTGGGGAAGGGTAAGACTTAGTTTGGGAGGAGCCAGAAAGCACAAATCGGAATTGTTTAGAATCAGTAGATTCTTTTGCGGATATTTGAGGAGAATGTTGCAAGCCCCCAATCCATGATCAACCCTGTTCCCCAATACACCCACTGTCAATAAGTATGGTGCATTTATAGTACCAATGGCCTTATCTAGGTCGGTTCTGTCCTGATCAAGAATTTGAATGGTCTTGTGTCGGTATTTTTTCCGGCATTCCTCTGAAAGTGAATCAAGATCCCCGACGATCAGGTCAGGTTCAAAACCATACTCTAGAATGATCTGTGTACCACCGTCAATTCCTACAAGGTTGGAGGTATGTTTGATTACAGAATGAAATTCAATCGGGTCGCAAGTACCCCCTCCGACTAATGCAACACCACTTTCAAAATTAACTTTGGATGAGTCAATGGACAATTATTCCAATACTCCTGGCCAGTTTTCATCACCCTGCTCAATAAATCTGGTCATATTCAAACGCCAAAGCCTGGATACCCATTGGCTGTAATTCAGGTATAACTTACCATCATGAACGGTAAACGCGTCGGGATCGGTCGTTGCGGTATAACCCTTGGCAACCGCATAGGCACAATATCCTCCATATTGGGGTGCATAGTCCTCAGGGGATGCCATGAATTTATCAAGATTTTCCTGAGAGGAAAATTTCCAGGTTGCTCCCATCCAATCAAAAGTAAATTCATCTTCACCTTCAACGGCTGATATATGTTCCAAGTAGGCAACCGGATCATAGCCGTTGATAGCCACCCCATCTTCAGCATATACTGGTGGCTGGGAAGCATTTGTCCCTGAAACCGCCAGGCCCAACATAACAAAGAGGGAGATAAAAATATTTCTCAGCATAATTCCTCCAACAAGATTCTTGTAACTTTCAAATTATCATACTTACTTTATTAAACCAATCTGGACCTTTTAATTGCAGCTTTAATGAAACCAGCAAACAACGGATGCGGATTGAAGGGTTGTGATTTCAATTCAGGATGAAACTGCACACCTACGAACCAGGGATGTTTTTTCAGTTCCATGATTTCCGGCAAATTTCCATCAGGTGACATACCTGAAAACAAGACCCCTTCTGATTCCAGCTGGTCCTTGTATTTGACATCTACCTCGTATCTGTGACGATGCCTTTCCGAAATCTCACACGAACCGTAGATTTTTTCAACAATGCTTCCCTTGGTCAATTTGGCAGGATAACTGCCCAATCTCATTGTTGCTCCCTTTTCGTCCGTTTCGGATCGGGTAATTTTCTTGCCCTCGTGCACCCATTTCTTCAAATAGAAAATCACAGGGGTTAAATCTTCACTTGAATTTTCCTGTTCTTCCATACTGAATTCTTCAGATCCAGCACTATCTATACCCAAAAGGTCACGAACCAGTTCAATTACCGCCATTTGCATGCCCAGGCATATGCCAAAATAGGGAACCTGATTTTTCCTGGCAAAACCGGCTGCCTTGATTTTTCCCTCCGAGCCTCTTTTGCCAAATCCTCCGGGAATCAAGATTGCATGGCAACCCGTGAGATAGGGAGCTGGATCCTCTTCCTCAAAAACTTCTGCCTGAATCCATTTGGTCTCGACCTCGACCTGATTGGCAATTCCTCCGTGGGTAAGGGCTTCATTTATTGATTTATAGGCATCATCAAGACCGGTATATTTGCCAACAATGGCCACACGTACTTTCCCTTCAGGGTTGTCAATTCTTTCCTTGACTTCATACCATTTGCTCAAATTGGTTTCGGGAAATGACTTGATTCCAAAGGCCTTCAATACAGCCGAATCCAAACCCTGTTCATGATAGAGCGTTGGTGCCTCGTAAATCGAATTCATATCCGGCGATGAAATAACCGCATCCTGAGCGACATTGCAAAACAGGGCAATTTTCTTTCTTTCCTTGTCTGGAATCGGTAGATTGGAGCGACATACCAGTATGTCAGGGGCAATTCCGATTGATCTTAATTCCTTGACCGAATGCTGGGTGGGCTTGGTTTTTATTTCATTGCATACATTCAAGTAGGGAATAAGGGTTACATGAATAAAAATGCAGTTCCCGGGGCCTTTTTCCTGGGCAAACTGTCTGATGGCCTCAAAAAAGGGCAACCCCTCGATATCGCCAACGGTTCCCCCGATTTCACAAAGCATGAAATCTGTATTTTCGAAATCCTGAGAAATGAAACGCTTTATTTCATCAGTTACATGGGGAATCACCTGGATGGTTTCACCAAGATATTCTCCCTGCCTTTCCTTATCCAGAACAGTTTGGTAAATTCTTCCTGAAGATGTCGAATCAAGCGAACTTGCGGCAACTCCAGTAAATCTTTCATAGTGTCCGATATCAAGGTCCGTTTCGGCCCCGTCATCAGTGACAAATACTTCACCATGTTCGAAGGGGCTCAATGTACCTGGATCTACATTCAGATAAGGGTCAAGTTTCCTTAGCCTGACACCATAACCCCTGGCTTGAAGCAATGCACCCAATGCTGCAGAGGTCAATCCTTTCCCGAGTGAGGAAACCACCCCTCCAGTAATAAATATATATCTAGTCAAATGAGGAAATTCTCCCGTAAATGATTATCCTATTTCAGAAAAATCCAAATAGTTACGGGAATATTATCTAACGATTTTACAAAAATAAAATCAAGTAAATTGAATGATTTATTTTGACCTGGGTGGAATTAATTCGCTAACTTATCCCATTTAATCGAGAAATCATTCAGAAAATTTTTCTCTTTCTTGATTTATAAGACCTAACAAATGGATCGGTAAGCTTTATTGAAGGGCTTTTGGGGCCCTAGTTTCCTTTACGATTTCCAATTGACGCTAAAAACGTCTTTGTGTACTTCGGGTATATGTTGCCCAGCAAAGGGTTACGCCGGGAATCGTATAAAAATTCACTTTAAGAGCCTGAATCCTAAGTCAAGAAAGCATTAAAAATGATGCTATATGTCATGAAATTTATAACTGATTTGGAACTCAAAATGATTTTTTTGAATTGAATTTGCTATATTTTTGAACCTTTGGAACAAGCTCTAAAAGTTGGGAACTGCAGATATATGGAACTCTCCCCTGGCCGTGATAAAATGAAGGGAATTTATTTGGCTTTATGCGCAATTACAGGTGGCCTAGTGAGAGGCACCAAAATAGTATCCCATTCTGCTGGCGGCAAAACCGCAAGACATGCCGCAGTTGTAGCAGTTCACACAGAGGTAATGAGAGGGCAATTGTGCAACCCCAGGAGCAGGAGAAAGCTACAATAAAATCCGGGAAAGGCAGATTCTGCCCTTCCTTATCCCTCACCACTCCACGTTGTACAACTTCAAGCAGGGATTGTTCTTGGTGATGCCGTACCGTCAGGTTGGAAAAAAGGCTGTTATTTAAAATAGAATGCTATTGATTTTAGCTTGCACTTCTGCCAGTGTTTGATCAGCAACCCTTTCCACGAATCTGGCGGATCGTGACCGCCAATCAAGACTCCTGAGTTGATCAGAAAGAATGACACCTGTAATGGAACCGGTTGATGGAGGAAGTCGAACTTCAAAAGGATAACCACGTATCGTTGAAGTGATTGGACAAAGCAAGGCCAGACCGGTTATCGCATTGAATTCCCTTGTGCTCAAGACAAGGGCCGGACGATATCCGTACTGCTCGTGTCCCCTAGTCGGACTGAAGTTCAGCTTAACAATATCACCTCTGCAGGGAATATCTTCATCTCTTACCACAATTCACGGCCTTGCGAAGGTCCCCAATCCACCTCCTGGTGACGGTTTTCATCCGTAACCTGGCTCAACAGCTCTGCAAGATCGTATTCCCGTTTGGAAATTACAATTTTGCGAGATTCCGCCTTTACTTCTATGGCCGATCCCTTTTGCACGCCACATTGTTCTGCGATTGACCTAGGAATACGGATGGCCAAGCTGTTTCCCCATTTACCCACTCTATTGCTTGTAATCATGGCATTACCCTTTCCGTATCTACAGTATATATCCCTTATTGGAGTTTTGCAATGGCTTTTTCATATCAACAAATGGAATGTGAGGTTCCCCAGCCATTCGGGTAAAACAAAAAGCCGTGATTTGTTTGATCCGGCCGGGAACAAAAACAATGTTTATTGTCCCCAAAAATGAAAGCTAGAAGAAATTGGTAGTAACAACAAATAACAAAGGATAATGGATTGTTTTGGGAAACGGTTGCATTGAAAAATGCATTCATGAACCTCCTCTCTTTCTTCTTGATTGTCACAAAATCCTACTCTCTACTAAGCAGCCATGCAATTAGTGTTACTTCCTTATTATTATTCAACAAAAGCTAGTGATGTGATTTTTGATTGAGAAATCAAAAGGAAATATTCAAAAGAAATTATTCGGTCTTGGGAGGAAGTGCTGGTTCGTCTGTACCGGATGGAGGAATCAACTCATCAGGATCCAGTTGCAAGGTCTGGTTGCCATCACTTGAATCAATTCCCAGTCTTTCAACAACAGATTCTCTTGATTGGTCGCTGGCCGTAAGTATGGTCAATGAAAGAGAAGTCACCAAAAACAGGACGGCAAACAACCAGGTCAATTTTCCGAGGCCCGTAATTGATCCTCGACCTGAAAGCATGTTTCCACCCCCGCCTATTCCAAGGCCACCCCCTTCAGACCTTTGAAGGAGAACAATTCCTATCAGAATAAGAGCCAGTATCAGGTGAACAACCAGAACGATGTTACTCATTTAAGACCAACCTATTTGGAAATGTGTTTATTGGACAGTTGGAAAGTAATCAGACTTATCCCATTTTCAAGGTGAACTATCCCAATTCTTGGGTAAATGTTTTAATTGGGATATAGATTAATCAAAATCAACAGTACTCACTTACGGCGAGTTTCCAAGAAAAGGAGATAATTATTGCGCAATATCGTTGTTGTTGGTCTTCAATGGGGAGATGAAGGCAAGGGCAAGATCGTTGACTGGCTGGCTGAAAAGGCTGATGTCGTGGTTCGGTTTCAGGGGGGACAGAACGCTGGACATACCATTAAAACCTCAAACCAGACCTTCAAGCTTTCACAATTGCCTTCGGGCATACTGAGGCCAGACAAGATTGGTGTAATTGGAAGCGGCGTAGTTTTGGACCCCTTCAGTTTAATCAAGGAAATTGAAAATATTGAAGAAAAGGGAATCAACATCACACCTAAAAATCTTGTCATTGCTGAAAACACCTCCCTGCTTTTACCCATTCATATTGAGATGGACAGAATCCGCGAAGAAAGATTGGGCAAGGGCAAAATTGGAACGACTGGCAAGGGTATAGGTCCAGCCTATGAGGACAGGGTTGGCAGAAGAGCAGTAAAGGTAGGTGATTTGAACGATATCAATGACTTGTCAAAAGTTCTCGATAAACTGGTCAATCACCATAACATTTTGCGCAGGGGATTAGGGGTTTCCGAAACCGGAACAGAAGAACTGTTTCAACAGTTGAACAAGATCGCACCAGTGATTACGGGTTATGCCAAATCCACCTGGTGGATTAGTCAAAACCTGACAAAAACAGGCAAAATGGTCCTGTTTGAGGGAGCACAAGGTACTTTTCTTGATATAGATCACGGAACCTATCCATTTGTTACTTCCTCCTCAACAGTTGCAGGGAATGCTGCTACCGGTTCGGCGGTTGGACCAAAGGATCTTGGTTTTGTACTGGGAATCTGCAAAGCTTATCAAACACGAGTGGGTGAAGGTCCATTTCCAACCGAACTCTTTGATGATGATGGCACTACACTTGCTGGCAAAGGGCACGAATTCGGGACCGTTACCGGCCGTCCGAGAAGATGTGGCTGGATTGATATTCCCATGGTCAAAATGGCTTGTACCCTTTCTGGAGTTGATGGCATTGCCCTCATGAAAATGGATGTTCTGGACGAGTTTGATGAGGTGAAAATTGGAATAGGGTACCGTCTTGGTGATAGGCAAATGGACCATTTGCCGTATCAGATAAGCCAACAAGAGATTCTAGAACCAATTTACGAAACACATCCCGGTTGGAAACAATCAACATCCGGTATAAGAAATAAGGAAGATTTGCCTACCAATGCCGTTAACTACATAAAAAGGTTGGAATACTTGATTGGATGCCCCATAATGT
>CAZHIL010000294.1:0-2837 GCA_964532985.1 uncultured Albidovulum sp.
CATGGAATATTTCATCCAGCCTGACGGTTGTCTCGGAGGAAGCCCTTCGGTGGATTTGGGTGGACTTCCTGATTTGCCTCTGGAGCCAGATGATGGGGAGAACAAGGAGAGGTATGCCCAGGCAGGTAACCAACGTCCATAGGGGATCAATCGAGATGGCAACAAACATGAGGGAGGCAATGGAAATGCATCCCCTGACACCCGTGGCGATATAGCCGGACCAAATCATCTTGACGGCATCTGAATCACCCAACACCCTTTCCATGATGTTTCCCGGGGAGTTGACTTCGAAAAACATCGTGTCGAGAGTCAGGATATGATCCATCAGATCCTTCTGGAGGTTCAATTTTATCCGTTCGCTGACCGACACGATGATCATGGTGCTTATGAAACCTGCAAAGCCACGCAAACAGAACAGGCCCAGGATGGTCAAACCAACCCAAACCAGTGCTTCGGTAAGCTTGTTGGCAAAAATCTCGTCGAACATCGGCTCGATCATGTAACTCAGGGCACCAAGGGTTGATCCCTGGATAGTCATGAAGATCAGTGCGAAGGCAATTTTACTGGTTTGGGATTTAAGGTAATAAGTCCATAACCATCTGAAGAGTTTGCCGGAAGGGTGACTTTCGGATTCCTGGGTCAGTCGGGGAGAATTAATCGGCATATTAGGACGGTTGAACCAAATCTAAATTAATTTTGTCGAACAAAAATGAGAAATTTCTTCATGAGACAGTTGGTAATTTTACTATCCGAAATCTACTTACCTTTGAGATAAATTATTAATTTCAAGGTAAGTTTCAACAAACCACAAGTCATCTAAAATTTTGTGTATTTGTTGTTAACCATCAGGTAGGACAGGTTTGATTCCTTGATTAAACCGTCAATCAGAAACAGATATGCCTAAAGGAAAATAGATTAATGACCAGATTTTTTGGTAGACACCACATAGCAATTCCGGGTCCTTCAATATTACCTGATCGCGTAATTCAAGCCATTGGCAGGGCTTCACCGGACATATACGATCCCGAGTTGGCAGAAATGGTTTATGGGATAATAAAGGATCTCAAAACCGTAGCCGGTACCAAGGAATATGCCAGTATCTACATTTGTAACGGTCATGGTGTATGGGAAGGTTCCCTAACCAATTTACTCAACAAGGGTGATAAGGTTCTGGTTTTGGCCACGGGAATTTTTGCTCCTGGTTGGGGAGGGTTTGCTGAAGCATTGGGTCTAGAGGTAGAAACTCTGGATTATGGCAAGAGCAATCCAGTGGATACAGAAACATTGCTTGAGAGATTATCCCGTGACAAGCAGCATAAAATCAAGGCTGTTCTGGTTGTCCAGGTAGATACATCAACTTCTGTACGAAATGATATACAGGCTATTTCCAAGGCAATTAAAAGCATTGATCATCCTGCCTTGCTCGCAGTTGACTGTATCGCTAGCCTCGGGTGTGAGAATTTTTACATGGACGAATGGAATGTTGATGTAATGATAACCGGTAGCCAAAAGGGGTTGATGACACCTCCGGGTCTAGGCTTCATTTTCTTTAATGAACGGGCACGTGAGGCTGGTAAAAATGTAAATCTCCGAACGCCTTATTGGGATTGGGAAAGAAGGGTGAACCCCGAGGAGTTTTACCAGTTGTTTTGTGGTACTGCCCCAACACATCAGCTTTTTGCTCTCAGAGAAGCACTCAACATGATTCTACATGAAGAAGGCTTGGAACAGGTCTTCAGGAGACATGGAATTATTGCAGAGGCTATCTGGGCTGCTTTTGATACCTGGAGTTCAAAGGGTCAGATAGAAATGAATATCAGTGACAAACATTCTCGAAGTCATTCGGTATCCACCATTAAGATGTTGCCTCCCAATGGAACATTGTTGAGGAAATGGACACGAGATCATGCTGGCCTGACTCTGGGGATAGGGTTGGGTATGGGAACATCAGAGGATCCCAAATCTACAGGGTATTTCAGGATTGGACATATGGGACACATAAACCCGAATATGATTTTAGGTCTTCTGGGTTCAATAGAAGCAGGGTTTGAACATTTGGGAGTGGCTAGAGGCAGTGGAGCCCTAGAGGCAGCTTCTAGGGTTATTGCACAATCATAACAGCACGCAAATCAAATCGCTGAGAGTTTAAATTTATCGAAGAATAATCCACAATAAATATAACTGCGATAAGATTATGTTCCGAAAAGGAAAAGTTTATGAAGATCTTAGGATATGGTGCAGTTAGTAACAAGACTTTGACGAAATTACCAAATTCCTAGACGTGGATTCTATCCACAGCATCAATTATTGATTGAATTTTGATCTCAAGGTTTTGTAGATTTTCCTTGGTTTCCTCTACAACTTCGGGTGGTGCCTTGGCAACAAAACCATCATTTCCCAAGCGGGTTTTAAGTTTTGAAATTTCCTTCTCCAGCGATTCCTTGGATTCAACCAGCCGTTTCATTTCAAGGCTCAGGTCTATGACTTCTCCAAGGGGAAGAGAAATTTCACCACCATCAACTGTTATGGTGATGGACTCACTTTCAGGGTCTTGTTGGAAGACAGGAGTATTTGTCCTTGCCAACCTCATTACCATATTCTGGTATTTTTCAAGGATGGTAACCTTTGAATTCGACAAAGACATTATTGAGAGTGGAGTAATTACCTTTGGAGGAACACGCAACTGGCTCCTGACTGAACGGATGTTTTCAATTATACTGATAACCCATTCAAGTTCGGAAGTTACTTCGGAATTACCAAAATCATTGAAAGAAAGTTGAGGCCAGTCAGCATGAATAAGCCTCTTGTCAATGGTATAGAGTTCACCCCACAATTCC
>CAZHIL010000295.1:0-1855 GCA_964532985.1 uncultured Albidovulum sp.
TCCCTGGCTTCTTTTTGATTTAAGATACCTTAAGGCAATCATCCATTCGAAGGAGGCAAACGGTTTAGCATTTTCCAGCAATTTAAATTTTTCCTACAAGTCCCGAAGTTATGAAATTAGTTTGGTATTGATTAAGGTAATATTAAACCAAACTGGTCTTAAGTTAACCAGAAATTCCCGTTTGAATTATTTATCCACTTATAATCGGCTTTGGAAGTAACAGTAATAATTATTTGACCCTTCACTGGTAATGGCAGGAAAGATCACTGTTAACTGGGTAGGAAGCTGAAATTTTGGTTAAACAAAATTACTATTATAGTGCTAATCACCCTACTTGATTGTCTGTTGTTGATCTTAAGTACTAATTTCAAATAAAAAGTTGGTAACAGATGGAGGATTTATATAATAAATGTGTCCTTATGCAATTTGTGGAGAGGTATCGATAATATGTCTGAGGTTCATGATAAGCGTTTTTTACTTGATGAATCAGAGTTGCATTCATTAAGCGAAATTTCCACTCTCATAAGGAAATACCTCTCCCAGTCGACACCAGGTATAATCCGAGCTGCCTCCGTTTTGCTTCTAGCACTAGAACGTTTGCCTTTATATATTCCAGGAGTTAGCCTGACGCTAGGTTTCAAAACACCAGACCGTAATGGGAATTGGGGTTGGGTAGATGTAGAATACGGTGATGAGATGATTATATTGAGCCACGGCGAGCACTATTACGACCCATCCGTAGGGGGTGATACAGAATCAGCTAATTCCTTTGAAGCCATTGTTGGGAATCATACTGTTGGGAGCATCGAAAACTGGTTGGAAATGGCTTCTGATATTGCACAATATGGAATTCCAACTTTGGAAATAGATGAATCCGATCACGATGTCCTTAACGACTATTTTGAACAGGAAAATTCCAGTTAATTAAAGTCTTTCCCAGATTGACCTGATCAGAATAAAGGCTTCGGCAAGCTCATGCTTCATTATGATGATATCATGTGACATCATAAATGAGAGTGTTATACAAAACAAAAATTAATGTCAGATAACTGACAATTTAATATTCTCGAATTAATATCTCTGGCCAAAAACTACCTTGACAACAAGTTAAGTTAATTCCTTAATCAAGGAAACAATATTGTCGGTTGGGATTTCCCTGCTTTCCCCGGTGTGTCGGTCGGTCAATTCAACTATACCTTTTTTCAACCCTCTTGGGCCCACTGTAATGCGCCAGGGAATTCCAATAAGTTCCATGGTCGTGAACTTGGATCCGACCCGTTCATCACGATCATCATAAAGGGGATCCAAATTGGCGTTGGTCAGTTCGGAATAGATTTTTTCACTGATTTCACAGGATTCCCTGTCCCCCATTACCGTATTGACGATTCCAACCTTGAAAGGTGCTACTGAAATGGGCCACTTTATCCCCTTGTCATCATGGAATGCCTCAATGATGGCTCCAACCAGGCGTGATACCCCGATGCCATGAGAACCCATATGAACTGGAACCGGTTTTCCTTCCGAATTGGTCACATATGCCCCCATCGGTTCGGAATATTTGGTGCCAAAATAAAATATCTGGCCTACCTCAATTGCTCTTGAAACCCCCTGAAATTCCTTGGGTATATCTCGATCAAAGGTTTCGGGATTATGGGTCTCGTCAGTTCTGGCATAGGGCGCCGTCCATTCATCAACAATCTTTTGGCATTCACCGATATCATCAAAATCGACATTGGCAATCCCGAAATTGAAATCCAGGATTCGTTTGTCAAAAAACACTTCTGACTCACCAGTATCTGCCAGAACAAGAAACTCATGACTGTAATTGCCTCCAATGGGACCTGTATCAGCACGC